>LNGD01000052.1 GCA_001587675.1 Candidatus Methanofastidiosum methylothiophilum | reverse complement strand
AAAAGGTTTCGTTATTCCATGTATCGCTGCCGCAATGGCATTAGATGCAGGAACACAGATGTTCTCACCAGAAGCAACATCTGGATTAATTAAAGAGGTATTCTCAACAGTCCCTGAGTTTGCAGAACCAATGAAGTATGTAAACCAAGCCGCTGTTAAGGTAAAGGGAGGTATTTAGGAGGAGTAATATTGAAAATTAGGCCCGAAATACAGATATTTCCTTTCAAATTGATATCAAAAGAAACTGCAGATAAACTCACAGATGAACTTACAAGGTTTGATTTTGTCACAAATGTTTCAGTTCATGGCCCCTCTATAAACTCAAATGGAAATGAGAACTATATGGTTGGTTGGATATGGATTGAAATAGAAGACAATAATGAAGACGTTCAGAGAATTATAAAAGACATATGTGACGAATACTTACCTTTTGGGTATAACATTGAAATAGGTCGATTTACAAAATATAAGAAAGGAGTATCCGATTATATAAAGGGTCTAAATTAGGAGGAATAAATATGGCATATAAAGCACAATTTCACCCTGGAAATTCTGAACCCTCAAAGAACAGAAAAAAATATATGGATCCTACATACAAACTTCAGAAGTTAAGATCCGTATCAGATGAAGATATTGTAAGACTTCTTGGTCACAGAGAGCCTGGAGAGGACTACAAGAGCGTTCACCCACCATTAGAGGAAATGGGAGAACCAGAATGCCCAATAAGAGAACTTGTAGAACCAACACCTGGCGCTAAGGCAGGAGACAGAATTAGATACGTTCAGTTTACTGACTCCGTTTACTTTGCCCCTATATCCCCATACCAGAGATCCTGGATGTACTCATACAGGTACAGAGGAATGGATAGCGGAACTTTATCAGGAAGGCACGTAGTTGAGGCAAGAGAAAGAGATGTTGAAGCAATTGCAAAGGAACTTATTGAGTCCGAAACATTTGATGCAGCAAGAACAGGAATTAGAGGAAGAACTGTTCATGGACACGCTCTAAGACTTGATGAAAATGGTATTATGTTTGATGCAATGCAGAGATACGTTTTTGATAAGAGTTCAGGAGAAGTAAAATACGTAAAGAACATGGTTGGAGAAGAAATACCCGCCCCTATATCAGTTGGCAAGCCATTATCTGAAGATGAACTCAAGAAGAGAACAACTATATATAGAGCAGACGGTGTCACAATAAAGCAAGATGCCGAAGTTCTTCAAATGGTACAGAACGTTCACTGGGAGAGATCCTTCGGTGGATTCGAGCCATTTAAGGAGGCTAAGTTTTAGGGAGGGGATATGAATGGTATATAAAGATGAAAAACATAACTTTATGCAAGCAATGAAGAAGAAATTTGAAGAAGCTCCTGACAAGAGACAGACTAAATACTATGTATATGGTGGATTCAAACAGAATAAGAGAAAAGTAGAATTCTACGAAGCAGGTCAACAGATTGCAAAAGAAAGAGGGATACCTGGATACAACCCATCAGTAGGTATGCCACAAGGTCAGAGAGTATTAATGCCTTACCAGCTTTCACACACTGACATTATAGCTAACATGGATGATCTTCACTTCGTAAATAACGCCGCTATGCAACAGGCATGGGATGACATGAGGAGAACAATCCTCGTAGGGCTTGACTCCCCACACAACATTCTTGAAAAGAGACTTGGTAAAGAAGTTACACCTGAAACAATTAACCACTATCTTGAAGTAGTAAACCACTCAATGCCTGGTGCAGCTGTCATTCAGGAACACATGGTTGAAACTGACCCAAGATTAGTAAAAGATTCTTATGTAAAGGTCTACTCAGGAAACGATGAATTAATTGATGAAATTGATTCAAGATTTGTTATAGACATAAACAAAGAATTCCCAGCAGACCAAGCAGCTCAATTAAAGAAGGCTATTGGAAAGTCAATGTGGCAAGTAGTTAGAATTCCAACAGTCGTTGGAAGAGTCTGTGACGGTGGAACTGTATCAAGATGGAGTGCAATGCAAATCGGTATGGCATTCATTGGTGCATATAACCTATGTGCCGGAGAAGCCGCAACTGGAGATTTCGCATACGCTGCAAAGCATGGTTCAGTCATTCAGATGTCTGACATGATGCCTGCAAGAAGAGCAAGAGGTCCAAACGAGCCCGGTGGACTTATGTACGGTATTGTATCAGACTGTGCACAGTCCATGGCCAAGTATCCAGATGACCCAGCAAGACACGCTCTTGAGGCAATTGCATTAGCCGCTTTAATTTACGATCAGATATACCTAGGTTCATACATGTCTGGTGGTGTCGGATTCACACAGTATGCTACAGCAGCATACACCGATAACATCCTTGAAGACTTTGTATACTGGGGAATGGAACACGTAAAGGACAAGTACGGAGATCTTGCAAAGCAAAAACCAAGTGTAAAGCTCATTAACGACATCGGAACAGATGTTGCTATGTACTGTTTAGAACAGTATGAACTTTACCCAGCAGTTATGGAAACACACTTCGGTGGATCACAGAGAGCTACCTGTATCTCTGCAGCAGCCGGAACAAGTGTATCTATGGCAACTGGTAACGCTCAAGCTGGTCTTTCAGCATGGTACCTTGCATGTAACATACACAAGGAACAAATGGGAAGATTTGGATTCTACGGATACGACCTTCAGGATCAGATTGGTGCTTCAAACACCTTCTCTTACAGATCAGATGAGGGTTTACCATTCGAGCTTAGGGGAGGAAACTACCCAAGCTACGCAATGAACGTAGGACACCAGAGTGCTTACACAGGTATAGTAGCCGCAGCACACTCCGCAAGAGGAGACGCATGGGCACTTTCACCACACATAAAGGTCGCATTTGCAGACAGGTCACTACCTTTCGACTTCGCAAACATTACAAAGGAGTTCGGAAGAGGTGCCATGAGGGAATTCGTACCTGCTGGAGAAAGAGACCTTATTATACCATAAATTAATAATTTATTTTTCTTTTATTATTTTTATATTTACATTTAAAGTAACAAAGCAATAAGTTTATATATCGAATATAGATATCTAATTTAGATATGATAAAAAATATATTTTATGGATTCATGAGGGTGCATATATTATACCACGCAACAAAACAGCAAATATGTGGAATTGAAATCATGGAAGAACTCCAACGTCATGGTTATAAAGTGAGTCCTGGAACTTTGTATCCTCTTCTTCATCAAATGGAAAAAGACGGCCTTCTTGTTAGTAAAGAAGATACCTCGTCTGGTAGAAAAAAAATCTATTACAAAGCAACTAAAAAGGGTAATAATGAATTCCATGAGATTAAAATCAAAATAGTTGAGCTTTACAAAGAGATATTCGAGGAGAACTTATGAATAATCAAAAAGAAAATAAGCGGGAATTACGTGTATTCGCATTAGCATCATTTTTAAATGACATGGGTTCAGATATCATTTATCCTATATGGCCTTTATTTGTCACTGTTTTTCTTGGTGCTGATATTTTTGTTTTAGGAATAATCGATGGAATTGGAGATGCACTAGTTTCTGTTTCTAGCGCATTCTCTGGTTATTTATCTGACAAATTTAGAAAGAGAAAAATATTCATTTGGACCGGATATTTGTCTTCAGGGATTGCTAGATTTGGCTATTCTGTAGTCCCAGCATGGATTTACCTTATTCCCTTCAAAGTTTTAGATCGTGCTGGTAAAATTAGAGCATCACCAAGGGATGCCATGATTGCTGAATTATCAACAATAGAAAACAGAGGGACAAATTTTGGATTTTTACGAGCAATGGATAATTTTGGAGCTATTGTAGGTATTACCTTATCGATTATCTTCTTAAAATATCTAGGTTTTAGAAATTTAATTCTTTTAGCATCAATTCCCTCATTTTTTTCAGTCTTGATAATTTATTTCTTTATAAAAGAGAAGAAATTTGAGCCTCAAAAAAGAACTTTTTCTTTGAACTTATTTGATAATAATTTTAGATTATTTGTATTAATTAATGGAATATTCGCTTTAGGGGCATTTAGCTATTCATTCTTCTTATTATATGTTAAAGACATAGGTTTTTCAATATACACTATTCCTATATTCTATTTAATATTTACATTATCGAGTACAATATTCTCATATCCATTTGGTATATTATCAGACAAAATAGGCAGAAAAAAGGTATTAATGATTTCTTACCTCTCTTTTGCATTTGTTTGTTTTAGTTTGATTTTTACAAGAAATCTTATTGGATTAATTATAATATTTTGTATATACGGACTCTATAAAGCAGCTATAGAAGTTTCACAAAAAACTCTAGCCTCTGAAATATGTCCGTTGGATTACAGGGCTACTTCATTAGGGTCTTTTCAATTAATTATGGGATTAATGGCTTTTCCAGCTTCTTTCATAGCAGGTATTTTGTGGAAATTATTAGGCATGAATTATCCCTTATATTTCTCGCTTCTTTTATCAGTATCTTCACTATTTTTAATTACTTTGATAAAAGAACAAAAAATCTGCTGATTAGAAACTTTTATAAACGAGATTTATTCCTTTTTTTCTGGTGAACAGTTAATGGAATTCTGTCCAAATTGCGGTACTCTTTTACGTGTTAACAAGAAAGATGGAAAATCTTTGTACATTTGCAGATGTGGTTATGAGAAAGATATAGATGAATCAAGTAGATTTGAACATTCTGACAAAAAGCAATCTGAAGATGAAATTGTTATCATAGAAGATACAAATATGACAATGCCTAAGGTTAAAGAAGAATGTAAAAAGTGCCATAATAGAGAAGCTTACTGGTGGATGTTACAAACAAGAAGTGGAGACGAACCTGCAACTAAATTCTATAGATGTACCAAGTGTAATTATACTTGGAGAGAATACGATTAAAAAAAATATTATAGAGGATCTTCTTTTAGAACCTCTATTCTTTGTTAGAATTATTTTAAGATTGATTATTCTTCTTGTTTTTTGGCAGAACTTTTTTTAGCAGGTGCCTTCTTTTTTGGCTTCTCAGTCTTTGCTTCTTCAACCTCTGCTTTTTCTTTTACAGCTTTTGTTTTTTTCGGCGTGCTCTTCTTTGAAGCTGCTTTCTTTTCTACTTTTTCTACCTTTACTTCTTCTACTTCGGATTTAATCTCTTCTTCTACTTTAACTGGAGCAGTTTTCTTTGTTGCTTTCTTTTTTGGTTTCTCAGTCTTTGCTTCTTTATTTTCTTCTATTTGTTTCTTCGATTCGATCTTTCTTTGTTTCTTTGCTTCTATGCTATCGTTTAATATATTTTTTAGAAGAGTAACATTACTTTCATAAACTGTATTCCTTCTCTTATCTAAAATTATACCTAGAGAATTAATTCTATCAACAGCAATTTTAGCTTGCTTTAATTCTCCAAAAGAAAAGCCTCTGCCATTTCTCTCTCTTGTAATATTTTTATCATGTATCGTTACTTTTGGATTCACAAAATCACCTTTACAAAATTATTTATAAATATTTTAAAAGAGTTTCTGTAACAAATAAAGGAAAGGCTTAAATATCGATTTTGTATTGATGGAATAGCATTATTATGCCCGAGTGGTGTAGCCCGGCCCATCATCCAGGACTGTCACTCCTGTGACTCGGGTTCAAATCCCGACTCGGGCGCTATAATCATAATAATAGGCCTGCTCGCCATTAATAAAAATAAGGTGATAAAATTCTTGTAATTGTCTTCAGGGCATCACCGAAAAGCTTAAATAGCACTCCATTTTCAAATCGAAAAGCTGAAATCTGCACCCTGAAGAGGCTTTTTGTAAAAAAAACTCCTTTTACACGGGCTCGTAGCTCAGTCTGGCTAGAGCACCGGCCTTTTAAGCCGGGAGTCGGGGGTTCAAATCCCCTCGAGCCCGTCACAACCAAGGAGAGGTAATATGACGAAAAAGAAGATTAATATAATGGATAATGAGTTTGTTCCTCAGCATACTATTCTAACTGAAGAAGAGTCAAATCAACTTCTACAGAAATATAATGTTACTTATGATAAACTTCCCCTCATTCTGGAATCCGATCCAGTTGTAAAGATAATTGGTGCGAAACCGGGGGATATAATTAAAATTGTAAGAGACTATTCTCCTGCAGGTAAGAGTATTTTTTACAGATATGTTATAGGTGAAGAATCTAAGAAAGCATTGGACGAAGAAATGCTTGAAGAAATAGTCGAAGAGGATTCTGGGGAAGACTAGAGGTGATATTAGTTGGAAAGATGGACAGTTATTGAATCATTTTTTAATGAGAAAGGTTTCGTAAGACAGCATCTTGACTCTTTTAACGATTTTGTTGAAAGAAGACTTCAGGAAGTTATCAACGAGCAAGCTAAAATTGAAACTGATATTGAAGGATTTTATGTTAAGTTTGGTAAAATAAGGGCAGGCGAGCCAGTATATAAGGAAGCAGACGGTTCTAAAAGGGACTTTTTCCCTCAGGAAGCAAGACTTAGAAGTCTTTCCTATGTCGTACCTCTTTATCTTGAGTTTATACCTGTAATAGAAGAAAAGGAAAGGGAACCTGTTGAAGTTGAAATAGGTAAGCTTCCCATTATGCTAAAATCAAAGGCATGTAGTCTTTATGGACTAAGTAAAGAAGAGTTAATTGATAAAGGAGAAGATCCAAGAGATCCAGGTGGCTACTTCATTATTAACGGCGCAGAAAGAGTAGTAGTTGCTATAGAAGATTTAGCACCAAATAGGATATTAGTCGAAATCGATGAAAGATTGGCTGTAGCAATTGCAAAGGTTTTCTCCACGCGAAGTGGATTTAGAGCATTAGTCACAGTCGAAAGAAAAAAAGATGGATTGCTAAGGGTTTCCTTCCCATCTCTTCCAGGAAAGATGCCGTTTGTTACATTAATGAAATCCTTAGGACTTGTTAAGGATATCGATATAGTAAATGCAGTTTCTTCTGAAAAGGATGTTCAGAAAGAATTGTTGGATAATCTAGAGGAGTCAATGGAAATCACTGACAAGGAACTTGCAATGGATTATCTTGGAAAGAGACTTGCAATGGGGCAGCAGAAGGAGTATAGAATAAAAAGAGCGGAGATGGCATTAGATAAATACCTTTTGCCACATATCGGTACTGAAGAAGCCGACAGGTTGAGAAAGGCGTATTATCTTGGTATAATGGCTAACAGGGTCATTGAATTATCGTTGGGAAAGAGGGAATCTGACGATAAAGATCATTATGCTAATAAGAGATTAAAATTAGCAGGAGATTTATTAGAAAATTTATTCCGATTATCATTCGTTCAGCTTACAAGAGATATAAAATACCAGCTTGAGAGGACATACGCTAGAGGAAGATTTGAAGAAGGTAACGAAGGTGACTTTGTAAAGAAATCTGTAAGAGCCGACGTTTTGACAGAAAGAGTCCGATATGCAATGGCCACTGGAACTTGGCCTGGCGGTAGAATGGGTATAAGTCAGCTTATGGACGATACAAACTTCATGTCTAGATTCTCACATTTAAGAAGAGTTCTTTCACCACTTTCGAGAACTCAGCCTCACTTTGAAGCAAGAGATCTTCACCCAACTCATTGGGGCAGAATTTGTCCGAGTGAGACACCAGAAGGTCCAAACTGCGGTCTTGTAAAAAACATGGCTTTAATGTCATACATTTCTATAGGTTCAAATGAAATTGACGTTCAAAACTATTTATTCTCTTTAGGTCTCGAGCAGATTACAGATGCAGCAGGTCTTAAGGCAATGACTTATATTTACCTAAATGGTAACTTAATCGGATTTGTAAGAGATGGAAAATCCTTTACTGAAACTGTAAGAAAGGATAGAAGAAAAGGCAAGATAGACAACGAAGTAAACATTGTTTACTATGGAATGACTAATGAAATCCACATTAACTGCGATCCAGGAAGAGTTCGAAGACCTTTGATAATCGTTGAAAATGGAAAATCATTGTTAACACAAGACCACGTTAAAGCAATTGAAAAAAGAGAGAAATCGTGGTCAGATTTAGTAACAGAAGGAATAATTGAATATTTGGACGCTGAGGAAGAAGAGAATACTCTTATTGCATTATATGAGAATGATTTGACTCCTGAACATACACATCTTGAGATATACCCGCCATCAATTCTTGGTGTATGTGCTTCAATCGTACCATTTGCAGAACACAACGCCGCACCAAGAAATTCTTACGGTGCGGGAATGGGAAAACAGAGTCTTGGATTCTCACAATCTAACTTTAAACTTAAAGTTGAAACAAGAGGGCACTTGATGTACTACCCACAGATGCCCATAGTTAAGACTAAAATTATGGACGCAGTTGGATTTAATAACAGACCTGCTGGACAAAACTTTGTGGTTGCTGTTCTTTCATACTTAGGCTATAACATAGAAGATGCACTTATTATAAATAAAGGCTCAGTTGACAGAGGCCTTGGAAGGACTACTTTCTTTAGAACATATGATTCTGATGAGAGAAGATACCCCGGAGGTCAACAGGATAAATTTGAATTGCCAGATGAATCTGTTAGCGGTTACAGAGGCCCAGATGCTTATGAAAATCTTGACATTGACGGATTCATAAGACCAGAGTCAAGAGTAAAAGGTGGAGATGTATTAATTGGAAGAACAAGTCCACCAAGATTCTTGGAAGAGCTTGATGAATTCGGTACAGCCATAGAAGGGCGAAGAGAGACTTCTATAGGAGTAAGACCTTCAGAAAAAGGAATCATTGATTTAGTATTATTGACTGAAACTGAAGATGGTAACAAGCTTGTTAAAATCAAAGCTAGAGATGAGAGAATTCCTGAGCTTGGAGACAAGTTTGCATCAAGACATGGTCAAAAAGGGGTATTAGGATTACTATGCCCTCAGAAGGATATGCCATTTAATGAATATGGGATAACACCTGATCTAATCATAAATCCACATGCAATTCCCTCAAGAAAAACAGTCGGTCAAATTTTAGAAATGATTGCTGGCAAAGCAGGCTCATTAAAAGCAAGGACCATTGACGCAACATTATTTGCTGGAGAAAAAGAGGCAGATATAAGAGCAGTACTACAAGAGTTTGGATTCAAAAATACTGGAAGAGAGAGACTTTACAATGGAATTACTGGAGAGATAATCGAAGCGGACATATTCGTTGGCGTCTGTTATTATCAGAAACTACACCACATGGTTGCAGATAAAATACATGCTAGATCTCGTGGTCCAAGGCAGATGTTGACAAGACAGCCAACTGAAGGTAAAGCTAGAGAAGGTGGTCTTAGATTTGGTGAGATGGAAAGAGATTGTCTTGTTGGTCATGGAACAAGCTTGTTATTGAAAGAGAGGTTACTTGATGCATCAGATAAGGCAGATGTTCTAGTCTGTGGGAAATGTGGTTCATTGGCAGTATATGATAAATTGAGGAACAGAGAATACTGCCCAATATGTGAAGAAGAAACTGACATTTATCCTGTTGAGATGTCTTATGCTTTCAAGCTTCTTTTAGAGGAGTTAAAGTCAATGTGTGTTGATCCAAAATTAAGACTTAGGGATAGGGCGTGATTATAATGTTTAAAGTACCAAAAGTCATAGATAAAATTCAGTTTGGTATATTATCTCCTGAAGATGTTAGAAAGATGTCAGTACTTAGAGTAATCACTGCTGATACTTACGATGATGATGGGTATCCTATAGAAAAGGGTCTAATGGACCAGAGACTCGGTGTTATTGATCCAGGTTTGAAATGTAAGACATGCGGTCAGAAATTTGGGGACTGCCCAGGACACTTTGGTCATATAGAACTTGCAAGACCAGTAATACATGTTGGTCATGCTAAAGACGTATATAAAATTTTGAAAGCTGTATGTAGAGACTGTGGAAAATTAAAACTTGATGATGCACAAAGAGAGCACTTTAAAGAACAGCTTTCCAAAGCAACTGAGAGATTAAAAAGCAGAGAACTCGTCATTAAAGAAGCTATGGATAAAGCAGCAAAGAGCGTATGCCCATGGTGTGGGAGCGACAAGAGAAACATTAAGTTTGAAAAACCTTATACCTTTTATGAGGAGTGGGATGAAGAAAGAAATAAACTTACTCCTATCGATGTAA
>LNGD01000051.1 GCA_001587675.1 Candidatus Methanofastidiosum methylothiophilum | reverse complement strand
TACAAAAAAAATAGCAGATATCTTTATTGAAGATATAAAATTACTTAATATTAAATCTCCAACTTATATTGTTAGATCTACTGAAACTATTAAAGAAACGATTAAAATAATTGAAAAACTACTAGAGAAAGGACATGCATACTATTTTAAAAATGATATTTATTTTGATCCTACAACGTTTAAGGGATTTGGAAAGCTTTATGGACTTGATATGACCAAATGGCCTGAAAAGAAAAAAAGATTCAAAAGAGATAATTATTCAAACAATATGTGGAATTTGGGTGACTTTATTTTATGGCATTCCTGTAAAGATGAAACTTATCCTTGTTGGGATGCATCAATAGGGAGAGGATGGCCAGCTTGGAATGTTCAAGATCCTGCAATTATCGTACATTCTTTGGGCAATCAAGTCGATATTTGCTGTGGGGGTATAGACAATAGAACAATGCATCACGATTATAATATTGCAATTATGGAGAGTTATTCAGGAGTTGAATTTTGCCCTTACTGGTTGCACAGTCACCATCTATTTGTTGATGGCAAAAAGATGTCAAAAAGAAAAGGAAATATATTATATGTTGATGATCTTATTAATAAGGGCTATTCAATAGCTGAAATAAGATTTTTCTTAATCTATTCTCAATATCGTATTAGAATGAATTTTACATTTAATAAATTTAATAGAACATCAAGTAAACTCAAAGATTTTTTAAATATGGTAGATTTTATAATGGTCAAAAATAATACTAAGGAGTCATCTCCTAAAGTTCATAAACTACTTGATGAATTATTTATGTCATTTGAACAGCATATGGGGAATGACCTTAACGTTAAGAATGCTTTTGATTCGATTTATTCAATAGTTCAAGAGTTATACATATTAAAAAATGAAAATAAGATAAGTGACAGGGATATAGATAATTTCTCAAATAAACTTCATAAAATCGATGAAGTTTTAAAGATAATTTTCGTTAATTAGTGTGGTATAATGATAAGAAAATCCTTACTATTGAGAATTTTTGATGCGGCTTATATGCAAAGATGGAATGACAAATTAAGACCTGTAGAATTAGTTGAGTTGGATAAACAAGGCCACAAGATGATAATTGCTTATATCCTTGGAAAATTTGAAGAAAATAAACCCGATTTTAACTGGATTGAGATAATTGAAGGCGGAATATTTGAACTTTTACAGAGAATTGTTATTACAGATTTAAAACCAACTATCCTTTATGAATTTAAGAAAGATGAAGAAAAATATAAAAAATTGAATCAATGGGTCTATAAAGAGCTTGAACCTGTTATTAGTCCATTGGGAGAAGAATTCTCAAATAGATTTAGAAATTATTTTGAAGAGAGTGACAATACACTTAACAAAAGAATTCTTAGTGGGGCCCATTTCTATGCAACTAGGTGGGAATTTGACATTATAAAGCAATTAAATGCACATGACTATGAAATGATTACCATCGAGAGAGATCTTCAACAAAAGCAAAATAGATACTATGACCTTGAAGGTATTAAAGCCGGAGCATACACAAAATTTGGCAGATTTATTGGATTTGCAGGTCAACTCAGATTTCAGTCAAGATGGGCACACGTTCATAGGGTGCCCAAGACTTCTGTTTTGGGGCACATGATGTTTGTAGCCATTCTATCTTACCTATTCTCTTTGGAAATTGGAGCATGCGAAAAGAGAAGAATTAACAATTTCTTTACTGGATTATTTCATGATTTACCTGAAGTTTTAACAAAAGATATCCACTCTCCCTTAAAAAGGTCAGTGGAGGGATTAGAGCAATTGATTAAAGGGTATGAAAAGGAACAAATGGAAGAAAAAGTGTACCCCTTGATACCTAGAGAATGGCATAAAGATATTAGAATGTATACTGAAAATGAGTTTGATAACATAATTGATATCAATGGTAAAACTAAAATATTGTCTGAAGATATAAATCTTGAATATAATATTGATAAATATAGTCCTAGGGATGGGAAACTTGTAAAGGCCATTGACAGGATATCTGCCTTTATAGAAGCATACGAAGCTATTAATAACGGGAGTGCAAGTCCAGAGTTAAACAAAGCTAGATGGTCTTTAAGATTTGAGTCTGAGAAAAATCCTATAATTGCCGGTATTAATTTTGGAGAAATCTATGCCGATTTTGACTAGGTGATTCAATGAAAAAAACTAGATTAATTTCTTGGAATGTTAATGGGCTCAGATCAGTAGCAAAAAAAGGATTTGTCGAATTTTTATTAAAAGATAGCCCAGATATTCTATGTATTCAAGAAACAAAAGCTAGAGAAGAAGATGTACCTCAAGAACTAAAAGAAATTAAAGGTTATTATGGATATTTTTCCTCTCCTGAAAGAAAAGGATATAGTGGAGTTGGGATATATACAAAAGAAAAACCATTAAATGTTGAAAGAAACTTCGGAAATCCAAAATTTGATAGTGAAGGAAGAGCTTTAATTCTGACTTATCCCAATTATATACTCTTAAATGTCTATTTCCCAAATGGAAAGATGTCTAAAGAAAGATTACAATATAAGATGGATTTTTATGATATGTTTTTTAATTATACTAAATCTATGCTTGAAAATGGCAATAAAATAATTGTTTGCGGCGATGTGAATACGGCCCATAAGGAAATTGATATTGCTAGACCCAAAGAAAATGAGAAGATATCTGGCTTTTTGCTCGAAGAAAGAGCATGGATTGACAAATTTTTAGAAGCAGGATTCATTGATACATTTCGTCATTTTAATAAAGATCCCGGTAATTATAGTTGGTGGGATTATAAAAGTAAAGCGAGAGAAAGAAATGTTGGGTGGAGAATAGATTATTTCTATATTAGCAATAATTTGTTAAATAACTTAAACTCTGCGTTTATACTTAACCAAATTATGGGTTCAGACCATTGCCCAGTTGGGATTGATTTATTATTCTAAATCTTCCTATTGTGTAATCCCCTATAAAAAGATTTAAATAATTGATTATATTAATAATATAGGGTGACTATATGAATAAATATTTCATTATCCTAGCATTAATGATAATCCTAGTCGCTAGTACCGGCGCATTTGCAATTGCTCAAAACCAAAGTGAGGCACTTTCAAAAATAAATGATGCATCAGATGCTTTGGCTATATATGAAGCTAGTAAAGATAGCATCTGGCCATGTTCTAAGAGATTTAATCATGATGCTAGACTATATTTACAATACTCATGGGAATATTTTAACAAAGGAGATTACAAAAATGCAGAGTTCTACGCTAGAGCTTCTATCACTGCAACTGAAACTGCAAAAATTTATGCAGATACTGAATGCAAATGTCTTTATTCTTACAATGAAAGGGGTTGCGCGGAATACGATGATGATGGAAACGGGCCATGTGGCGGATTAGTCGCAGTTACTGCAGCTAAGAGCGGATGTAATGATTGGTATTGTGACCGGCCAGGATGTACTCAGTGTTACCAAGGGTACTGTTGTGGACCAAACGGATGCTATCCGGATCCAGGATGTTATACAACTGACTGTGACCCTGATGACGATAATTATCAACCTGGCGGAGACGGTGGGACCCCGAATAGAACTGGGAAAATAGGAACACCTACCAATTATAATTAATAAAAGATAAATAAAAAATAAATAAATTTATTTTCTTCTTTTTAAGTAGTAACCTACTAAAAGAGCGGCAGCACTTACAGCCCCTATTTCAAAACCAGGGGTGTTTTTAGGTGGTGTCGAAGTTGTAGGCGGAGTTTCTTTAGGTGGTGTTTGTTCTTTTGGCGGTTCTTGAGTTACAACTCCAAACAACAACGAGTTTACGCCTTTTTCTGTAGTGTAAACTATATCCTTCTTTCCATCTTCGTTAATATCTGTTACTCCAATATAGAAAGCAGCAGATGAAAGAGGAATAGACTCTTTAAGTGTTCCATCATTAGCGTTTAAAATATATATCTTACCTTCACCGTAAATTTTTGAAGCATCTAACCATTTGGAGGAAGAAGCTATAACTTCTAGATTACCATCGCCATTAAGGTCGTTTACAATTACATCCATTGCATCGCCATCGCATTGATATTGCCAAACTCCTTTAAGGTCAGTTCCTTCAAGATTAAATGCCGAAATGAATGGATAATTTGAAAGCATAAGAAATTCAGATTTTCCATCTTTGTTTAAGTCTTTAAGTATATATTTTTTCCATTCAAATAGATCTGGCGCCCTTCCAACGATCTTTCCTTTACTATTCAGAATTGCTTGTCCATGCGCAATTAAAACATCTGTTCCACCTGCGAGATTAGCACTGAATGCAGGAGATCTTGATCCAGTAAATTCATCCCATTTAAGAACTCCTTTGATATCAACTACATATAGTACACCATCTTCAGATGAAGCAAGTATCTCTTTTCCTAGGTCTCCATCTATGTCTGAAACATAAATTGCTTTAATCGCACTTGTTGTATCATAAGTCCATTCTTGCTTACCAAAATGATTTAGAAGAATTATTTTTCCTGAAGAATATCTAAATGTTTGAGGATTTATTTTTCCTGTACCAACTATTATTTCTGCAAGCCCATCTCCGTCAATGTCGTCAACATAGACTGTGTATGGGGTGTCATCTGAGAGATAATTCCATTTCTGCACTCCAGATTTATCGTAAGCATATAGATTGCCATCAATCGAAGTTATTAATATTTCTTCTTTTCCGTCCTTGTTCAAATCGTAAATGAATAATGAAGTTGGATTATTTACCGTGATTAAAGATGTATCTCTGTATTCCTCAGCAAGTGCAATTCCTAAAGAGAATAGCATTGTCATTACTAGAAATAAGGATATTATTCTTTTCATCTTAAAACCTCCATTATAATTAGGTGGCCTAAATATATAAAATTATCTAATAAGATAAAATAATTTAAATAAATTTAGAAAAGATTTACTTTTTCGTTAATAATGTCTTCTGTAACTTGTCGGATGTTATCTAACCAATCGGAAGCAATTCTTTGCACATGTCTTTGGTCTTCAGACGATAATTCGTTTTCAGTTGATATGTCACATGCTAATGGTTCGTTGATCGGTTTCCCAATCTGGCTTAATATTCTAACCTGGGTTTCCCCTGCACCAGTATTGTTGTAAATATCTCTTGCTATGTATAAAGAAAGAACATTGTACAGTTTTCCGACGTGATTAACAGGATTCTTACCTGCAGCTGCTTCCATAGACATTGGTTTGTATGGAGTAATAAGTCCGTTTGCTCTGTTACCTCTGCCTACTGAACCATCATCACCGTTTTCCATCGAAGAACCGGTAACGGTAAGAAAAGCACTTCCCCTTTCTACATCATCTGCAGTGTTAATAAAGTAATCAACATCACAACTTCCAAATTTATCTTGAAGTACTTCCGTAATTTGTTCTTTGAAAGTTATATATTCCTTAATATTCTCCACATATTTGTCGACGGTGGCCAATGCGATTGTTATTTTTATATTATCCTTTATTCTAGCGCCCATTACTTTTATGTCTCTTCCAATTGCAGGATATTGCTTGTTCATCTTATCTGAATTTAGATAGTTTTCTACATCGTATACTAATTGCTCGACTTTTGTAAATGGATAAAACGAAACACCAAAAGAAGTGTCATTTGATAATGGAATAGAATTTTTTCTTCCAAAGACATCTTTTAAATCGGCAGATCCTTCTCCCATAAATGATTCAATTCCAACTTTCATTTCTCCTCTGAATAATTCTTTAATGAATTTCTCAGTGGCTTCTTTTGCAACTTCATGAATCGGAACTATTTCATCTCCGACTTTTTGCGTTGCTCTTCCAGAAAGAATAATCAATGGATCTTCTATTACTTCCCCACCTGCAAATTTTGAGATGGCCTGTCCACCTACTACTTCTACCTGGTCAGTATTGTGATGCATTATTGTTCCAAACTTTTTAATGTAGTACTTTGATAATGCATTGCTTACTTTTTGAGCTACTCCATCTGCGACAGAATCAGGGTGCCCAACACCTTTTCTTTCAACTAATTCAAAGTCTCCTTGCTTAACTGCTTTAGGAGAAATGTAAATGTTTTTCATAATATCCCCATAACTATATTTAAAATTTAAATTTTTAGCAAATTTATAAAACTATCGGATTTTAATGTAGAGGAATTATTCTCTAATATTTTTAACTTAATAACCAATACATTTTTAATAACACTAACTTAATATAAAAAGAGGGATTTTGTGGAGCTTGGTGGAACTGAAATAGTGAAATTAAAAGTTGCAAGTGCTAGTCAGCAGGATGTTGGTAGAGGGATTGTTAGAATCGATAAAAGATACCAAGACATGATTGGTATTAAGAGAGGGGACATTGTTGAGATTTTTGGAAAAAGGAAGACTGCTGCAATCGTAGTTGATTCTTATCCTGATGATAAAGATTTAGCCATTATTAGAATGGATGGACTGATAAGGAGAAATGCAAAAGCTAGTATGGGTGAGTATGTAGAAGTTAATAAAGTAGATGTTAAGGAAGCTGGAAGAGTTGTGCTTGCTCCCACCCAAAAAGGAGTCCAGATGATGATTCCTGGTAACATTCTCCAGAGAAATATTTTGGGTAGGGCTCTTACAAAAGGAGATATAATAAGTGTAAATAATCAATCAAGAATGAAGGAAACTGGTGACCCTCTTTTTGATAAAATGATTGGAAATCTACTCGAGATGACACCCTTTTCTTTAGGGGAAATGAGATTCATTGTTGTTTCTACAAGTCCACAAGGTATTGTCCGTGTTTCAAGTGGAACTGAGATCGAGGTTAGAACTCAGTATAGCGAAGCGGAAGAAAATGAAATTGCAGGCATAACTTATGAAGATGTTGGTGGACTAAAAGACAAAATCCAAATTGTTAGAGAGATAATTGAATTACCGTTAAAACATCCTGAAATATTTGATAGACTAGGTATTTCACCACCAAAAGGTGTCCTTCTTTATGGCCCCCCTGGTACAGGAAAAACTCTAATCGCCAAAGCAGTGTCATCAGAATCCCATGCTCATTTTAAATCGATAAATGGACCTGAAATAATGAGTAAATTTTATGGGCAGTCTGAAGAGAATCTTAGAAACATGTTTAAGGACGCAGAGGCAAATGCACCGGCGATTATTTTTATTGATGAAATTGATGCAATTGCACCTAAGAGAAGCGAAGTTACAGGAGAAGTTGAGAGGAGAGTAGTAGCACAACTTTTAGCTTTAATGGACGGTTTAAAATCGCGAGAAAAAGTCATTGTAATCGCAGCAACAAACAGAATTAATGCAATTGATGAGGCTCTGAGAAGACCCGGTAGATTCGATAGAGAAATAGAAATTGGCGTGCCTGACAAAGGAGGAAGAAAAGAAGTTCTCCAAATACACACAAGGTCCATGCCATTGACTGATGATGTGGATTTGAATATTCTTGCCTCAAAGACACATGGATTTGTGGGCGCAGATCTTGAAGCGTTGTGTAAAGAAGCTGCAATGGCTTCACTTAGGAGATTGTTACCTGAATTAAATTTAGGAGACATGCGAGTCTCAGAAGAATTACTTGAAAAAATTAAGGTCACAAAAGATGATTTTGAGGTAGCTTTAAAGAAAATTGAACCATCGGCTATGAGGGAGGTAATGGTAGTTACGCCTAATATTGGGTGGAATAATGTTGGGGGCTTAGATGAAATAAAAAGAGAATTAATGGAAGCAATTGAATGGCCGATAAAACAACCTGAAGCTTTCACTGGTATGGGAATAAGGCCTCCAAAAGGAATTTTCTTATATGGTCCACCTGGTTGCGGTAAGACTCTTCTTGCCAAAGCAGTTGCTGGTGAATCTGAAGCAAATTTTATATCGATTAAAGGTCCTGAAATACTTAGTAAGTGGGTTGGAGAAAGCGAAAAAACTATGAGAGAAATATTTAGAAAAGCAAGACAAGCAGCTCCAACGGTAATTTTCTTTGATGAAATTGATGCCATTGCACCTAGAAGAGGTGGGGAAGAAGGGACTAGAGTTTCTGAAAGACTAGTTAACCAACTTTTAACAGAGCTAGATGGTCTTGAAGAACTAAGTCAAGTAGTCGTCATAGGTGCTACCAACAGGCCAGATATGGTTGACCCTGGTTTATTAAGACCTGGTAGATTTGATAAAATAATCTTAGTCCATGCCCCTGACTTAAAGGCAAGAAGGAAGATATTTGAGATTCATACTAGTAAAATGCCGTTAGATAAAGATGTAACCCTAGATGAATTAGCCAAACTAACTGAAGACTATTCTGGTGCCGATATTGAAGCTATCTGCAGAGAGGCTGCCATGACTGCATTAAGAGAAGACATTAACTCAAAGCTAGTAACAAAAGAACATTTCATGAGTGCACTAAAACAAGTATCGCCTAGTTTGCCTGAAGAAGTAAGACGTGAATATGATAAGAGAAAATATGAAAAACTGGGGCAAATATACGGTTAAAAATAAAAAATAATTAATTTATTTTCTTCTTTTTAAGTAGTAACCTACTAAGAGAGTGGCAGCACTTACAGCCCCTATTTCAAAACCAGGGGTGTTTTTAGTTTCAGTCGTTGGACTGGTAGATGTTGTTTGATTGTCTTCTATATCTTCTTCTTGTTTTAATAAAATATTATTAAATTCAATACAAGCAGATTCATATTCTTTGTATTCTTCATAGGCATTTAATTTTTTTGATAATTCACTAATCCTGCATATTGAATCAACATCATAGGGCGCATATTTAACTTCCAATAGATATGCGGCAAAAGCAGGTTTATATAGTTTTACATCATAGTAGATATTGCCTAATTCTCTATATCCCACGGGGTCATTAGGTTTTAAATTTATATACAATTTATAAAATTGAATAGATTTTTCATAGTTTTTTTTTGTTCCATATCCTCTTGCTACAGTCAAGTAGGCATTAGATATGTCCTCATTAAAAAATTTACCCCAACTTATTGCTCTAATTGAATTATCCAACATCTTCTCGAAATAAATATCTGAATGGGGATTAAACTCATAAAGAATCCGGTAACAATCGGCTAGTGACATGTATGCATTAGTGAAATATGGATTTAATTCGATAGATTTTTCTAAAAGACTTATAGCTTCAATTGTGTTTTCTTCTGATATGTTTTCCATCAAATCATTGGCTTGAGAATAGTAAATAATAGAGGTATTGATGTTTTGGTCAGAAGCGTTAATTGGAATTATAAGTAAAGAGAATATTAATAAAAAATACAATATTGATCTCATTTTGAATCACCGCCTGTATCAAAGCCACTTGAATCGGGTTCTATAATCTTATATTTCTTAAGTTCTTCCAATTCTCTTATCTTTGCATTTTTTATTGCTTCGTTCTCATTGATTAATCTAATTATTTCTTTTTCCTTTATCTTTCGTGCTTTAACTAATTCATCAGTTATTTTTTTGTATTTTAAATTTTCATCATTAATCTTTTTTATCTCTTCAGTGTCATAGATACCTTTTAATATTTCAGTGGTGACTTCAATCCATCCAGTAGGTAATTTTGTACTAAGAATACCTGTGTTTGCAATAAGCCAAGTAAAACTTTTTTTATAGAATAAATCTTTTATTGTTTTTACATCTTCTGATAATTCATCTATTTTTATTTTATTTTTATTATAAAGACTATCATATTCTTCTAATAATTCTTTTCTTCTATTTAATTCATCTTGGGTGATAGGCATATATATTTCTGGTTCTGTTTCAACAGGTGGATCAACCGTTGGAATATCTAATTTTAAATCAGTATCACCTGTTGTTGTATCGATAGTTTTAGTTGTATCCAAAATACTATCCTCTGTCGTTGTGGGCAAATTTATAGTTGTATCTGATATTTCTGTTTCTTGTTTACCATTCTCCTTAGGATTAGTTCCGTTATCCCCTAAGTTTTTTATGTCAATATCTATGTCAATCTTAGTTGGATTGCTATCTATAGTAACTTTTCCATAACTAGTTTCTCCCCAATTTATATTGATGTCTGGCATTACAATTATCTCTAGTTGACAATCTTTTGGGACAAATCTCATTGTTTCTTCGTAAGTTCTTCCAGGAGGAACCCAAATACCATTATAATAGTCATTAGAAACGTCTCCATAATGGTAAACAATCTTTCCTTGTTCATCAAAAGTAATTC
>LNGD01000050.1 GCA_001587675.1 Candidatus Methanofastidiosum methylothiophilum | reverse complement strand
GGCCAATCTTTTTCACTTCACGCACTGATCTAGCTCGAAGAGGCGAGCCCAAAGAGCGTGTTGAAGCGTTTTTCCGTATCTTTATTATGGGAATAGCATTCTTTTTTGCAATAAGATTGAACATTTCCCTTGTGTCATAGGCGCCGTCTCCTATGATAGCTTTGAAAGCTATTCCACTAACTAAGAATACTCCCATTTCACTATCATGGGTATCCCTGCCTGTAACAACTATACCGATTAGTTTCCCTGTCTTAGCATCAATTGCGGCATGTGCCTTTAGGTAGTTCTTATTTTTCCCGTAGAGATAGTTTATCCAGCTGCCGGCGTCAGTCATCTTAAAACCGGTGCTGTCGAGTATAATTGTAAGCTCTGAAACATCTTCTATTGTCTCAAGCTCAACTTTCATTTGGAGAGTTCTTCGCCAGATGGTGGTGTAGTCTGCCGGCTTGATCTTAGGCGAATGCTCGGACAACACTCGAAGAAAGCCTTCGGTCTGCCTGTAACGTAGTCCATAGGCAGTTCTTATAGTTGCTACAAATCTAATGAAAGATTCTGGGTAAAGATAAGGTCTTCCGACCTTATCCCTATTCATAAGAGCTAGCTCTTTGTCCCAGATATCATTCAAAAAATCAAAAGAAATGCAAAACTTTCCCATATTGACATATTTTTCGTTTATGGCGTCACCTTTGCCTGGCATGAATATATAGGGTTTATAAAGGGTTTAAGCTTTGCGGTTCATTTTAGCTCAATTATTCAACAAAGCACATTTGAGAAACAGTAGATTTTTTAGACCCTCATTACCATTTCCATAATATAAAGTCCTTCTAAACTGACAAAGAAAGATTTGAATGTATGAAGGTATATGTGCATTTCGGCTGTGGGGCATAATTCTTTTTGCCATCGTTCAAATATAACTTAGATTCTAATTTTACAATAATCACTAGGCTCGATATCCTGTGTACTTTTTCTGTGCGTCAACTTTGGCACTATTCCTATAAGCAGTGCCTTTTCGCTCATAGACCTAAACAACTTCTTCGCTAATATTAAGCGGGCCGTTAACTATTGCTTGTACTTTGCATGACATAAGAACAATCTATTAAAATTGAATGCAGGTTAAATATGTCCCACAGCCGATTGAATAAAATGAATATACAAAATATAAGAAAAGTAGAAAAAAGAAATATATTTACATCAAAAGTGCCATAACAGCTTTCTGGGCATGATTTCTGTTTTCTGCTTGGTCAAGTACAACCGAGTGAGGTCCATCGACAACTTCATCAGTTATTTCTTCTCCTCTGTGTGCAGGTAAACAGTGCATAACGATACAATCGTCTTGTGCCTGTGAAACTAATTTTTCATTGACCTGATAAGGTTTGAATACCTTTACTCTGTCATCGTGTTCTTTATCTTTTCCCATGCTTGCCCATACATCAGTATAAATTACATCAGCACCCTTAACGCCTTTTGGATCGTTTGTTATTTCAAGTTTAAGCCCATCTTCTAATGCCAATTTCTCTATTTGTTTATCTGGCTCATACCCTTTTGGACATACTACGGTCATCTCCATTCCTACCTTTGCCGATCCAAACATAAGAGAATGACAAACGTTGTTTCCATCTCCTACAAATGCTAATTTCAATCCTTTGAATTCTTGTTTCTTTTCAAGTATTGTTTCTAAGTCAGCTAAGCATTGACATGGGTGTAAAAGGTCAGATAGACCGTTTATAACAGGAACTGTTGAATGTTTACATAGCTCTATGATATTATCGTGAGAGAATACTCTTGCCATTATACCATCACAATAACGAGATAAAACTGCTCCAGTGTCACCTACAGTTTCTCCTCTCCCTAGCTGGAGATCAGTTGCAGATAAATACAATGCATGCCCACCTAATTGTTTCATTCCTACTTCAAATGAAACTCTTGTTCTAGTAGATGGTTTCTGGAATATCATGGCAAGAGTTTTGCCATATAATAGTTCATGCTTTTCTCCTGTTTTCTGTTTAATCTTTAGAGTTTCGGCCGTTTTCAAAATCTGCCATATTTCTTCTTTTGTAAGATCATGTAGAGAAGCTAGATGCTTTCCTTTCATATTAACTACCATTTAGATTCACCGATTGAAGAAAAATCTAAATGGCTTTTAAATCTGATGACCCTAGTGCAACAAATTCAATATCCAATGTTCTAAATAAAACATTATTCTAGAACTCTAAGATAAGATCCCCTGTCAAGAATGTTAATTAGCATCTTACCATCAAATTTCCCAAATCCTATGATTTCATCCCTCTTGTTTGAAACTATTACAAAACCTTTTTTTGGTGAGTTTGTTATATTTTTAACGAATACATCACGCCCATAAAGAAATAGTGATGTACCCTTCTCAGTTAACTTAACTTTTTTTGATTTAGGACCTATAATTAAATGAATTTCAATCCCGAGTAAGAAATTCCCTTTGTGAAATTTACCAATTTGTGTTCCTACAGAAATTAGATTATTTTCTAAGTTTTCATTTTGAACTTTCGTTAAAACATCAGTTTTAACTAAAAAAACTTCTTCATTTATCAGAACAAGTTTATAATCAGAAGGCAGTTCAAATATAGCCCCATAATTTTCTAAAGATTTTTTAATTAATTCAAGTTTTTTACCTTCTATTATGCGCATGTTCTCACTAAACATTAAGAGTATATGCCATTTCAATTTTTATTCTTTGGCATAATTCTAGTATTTTTTCAATTTCAAATGGCTCGCCCTCTTCCCCAATTCCTGGACATGATATATCAACATAAATATAGGCTTTCTCGCCATTTTTTAGGATATATGGTTCATCTGATTCAGATATTGGTTTGTAAAAAACTCCTAGAGGGAATAATCTGCATATTAAAGGTTTATCCTTATGAATAGAACAATTAACATCGTCTAAAAAAACACAACCATTATCCCAAATTCTTTTTTCTATGGCAAATATCTTTCTAGAGATATCATACACTGCAAAATCTTTATCTGCTATCTTTTCAATTCTTTCTATATCAAATAGTGTTAAAGGAACTCCTCTTACTTTACAACATTCACCGCATTGTTTACACTTATAATTCTGACCGGTATATAGCACTAATTTTTCTTTCATGATCCCCCTCAATTTCCTATGGAGATTAAATATTTTTTATATATTATCTTAGTTTCTATTTAGAAATGCTAAGAATTTATTAATTTAATAATAGCGTTTCTAGTTTTCTCTCTATCCGCACCTGCAACTATAATCACATCTCTACCCGGGTAGAGGCCATTAGGAAGGTATTCTATCTCTCCTTCTGACGTATACCAATCAATTTTTGAAATTCCTCTTCGAACAAGTCCTGCCACAATATTATTAGCAACTGGCCCACCAACCAGAATTATATTATTGTTTTTTGCAGTGTCTTCCATTAAAATTGCGTCGTTTGTTATGAGTTTTTGAGGCTCCCAAATATTTATTTTTACTTGTTGAAATGCACCGGGTTGCTGTTTTTTAAATAATACATTAAATTTAATATTCCCTCCATATCCATAAATTCCTTGGACCCCCGGTGTATTATCAAGTAATTCGAGAGAATAATCAGAGTTTATAATTACATTCCTATTAATCTCTGGATTTTGTATAGTTAAAGGATTTTGATTGGAATTAACATAAATCAATAAATTATTTAAATCGTTAGTAACAAATCTAAGGGCAATCTTTTCTATTGATTGGCCATAAGTAAAGCTGCCCGAATTACCTTTATTATCTGCCCAAACTAAAGTCATTGTTGATGGATCAACTATTATTTGATTATTGTTTGAAGCCTCCATTAACTTTGAACCTGTGATATTGACATAGACAAAATCTTCATAATAGGCTTCACTTTGAATTTTAGTTATTACCATATTTCCAGATATTAAATCCATAGATGCTGCATTTTTCCCAACTACGATAATAGAATGCGGTTGACCATTCGCTGTATTAACGTAAAAGGATCTAGGAACTTCAGTTGCCAACGAAGGAGTTAAAGATAAAATATATATTAACAACAATACTAGTAAAACTATGATTCTTTTACTCTTCATAAAATGCATAACGATGTTTTACTTTTATATTTTGCGATAATAATTAATAATAATTTTTCAATTCGTCGTATGCTTCATTGATTTCTTTGAGTATTCTTTCTTTCAGGGCTTTTTCATTCTCATCTTGAGTAGTGTCAGGATGATAGTATTTTGATAACTCTTTCCATCTTCGTTTAATCTCTTCAGCTGTAGTATCAGTATCGAGTCTTAATTTCTTTAGATAGGAAATAAAAATTGCTGATTCTTCATCAAGATAATATGGTATTTCTATTGGATAGACAGTTTTAGTTTCAAAAATCCCTTCTCCATAGTAATTACATAAAGCTCTGATTTCAAATATTCCCTGATTTTTAGGTTTGAGAGAGATTTTATAGGATTTATATTCCATAGGTTTTAGAGAAGGAATCTTCTCTTCTATTTTTTCAAGATTTAAATCCTTATTCTTTTCAATTGAAACCGAAATCTCAAAAGCTGGCATATCCCCATTATTAATTAAATATATTTCAATTTCAGATTCTTTTTTCTTTTCTAAAGAATCCAATATGTAAAAAATATATTTTATACTCGGTCTGCCAATACCTTCCTCTATTTTTAATTTTAAAGTTTCTATACTATTGTTTAGATTATTAATTCTAGAAAGAAGCTCTTTAATGTAAACATTTGAAGAAGATATAGACCTTTTACCATAATTATCCAAAAAGGAAGAGTAATCATCATCAATGATTAAGATATCATGGAATAATCCCTCAAAAATATCTTTATAAAAACTATAACTTTTAGAAGAATTTTTTTTTGTTTTTAGAAGTTCACCAATTTTTTCATAATTGTCTAAACAGAGAACTAAAAGTTCTTTAAGATTTTTTATTTTTTCTTCTACTTTTCTTCGCTCAGAATAAAGGTATCTAACGTTTTCTAAATAACGTAAAGATTCTCCGTCCATTCCAAGCATTTTCAATGCATAGGAGATATTCTCTAGCGAAGGAATACTTTCAGGATTTTCATTCAAACATATCTGGAATAAATTTATTGAATCTTCGATTTGTTTTTTCCCATTTTCAAGCATTAGATATGCTCTTGTATATAAATAATCGAATTCCCCCCACTCTTTTAGAATTAGAATAGCTTCATCTAATCTACCCATTTTTTGTAGAGCTATACATAAATTGATAATTGCATTTTTATTGTTTTTTTCTTCCTTTAAAACTCTATTAAAACAATCGACAGCTTCAGGATATCTTCCTAGTTTAGATAATGAGATACCTTTGTTATAAAGTGTTTTTGGGTCTTCCTGTTTTTCAAGAGCAAGATCATAAAATTTTAAAGCTTCTAGATATTTATCAAGTTTATCAAAAGAGATACCAATGTTAGTTATGACATCTATATTTTGAGGATCAATTGAACGAGCTTTTTCAAAACATTCAAGTGCTTCATTATGTTTCCCCATCCTATCAAGGATTATTCCCTTTGAATTCCAATAAGATGCGGATTCAAGTAAATTTGACACGTTTTTAAGGGTAAAATATATATTTAAAAGAGTTTTTATATATTCTTAATTATGTACCAACAAAAAGATGGATATTACAGGATGGCAAAAAAAGAAGGTTACAAATCGAGAGCCTCATATAAATTAATTCAACTCAACAAAAAATTCAATATAATCAAGAAAGGATATAAAGTTCTAGATCTCGGTGCTGCACCAGGAGGTTGGATACAAATAGCATCTAAATTAGTTGGGGAGGATGGCCTTGTTGTTGGTGTTGATTTAAAATCTGTAAAAGAAAAGTTTGATAATTCTTTTTTCATTCAAGGAGATGTGTTCGAAGATTCAACTATTGAAAAGATAAGAGAAATTAGTAAAGTTTTTGATACCGTAATTTCAGATCTTGCGCCAAATACTTCAGGGATTAGATCTCTCGATCATCAAAGGTCAATTGATTTATGTTATAGAGCTTTAGAGTTATCTTCAAATTTCTTAGAATCCAAAGGTAATCTTTTGATAAAAGTCTTCCAAGGAGAAGATATTAAAAAACTAGTTGAAGATATAAAAAATGAATTTTACTATGTAAAAATATCAAAGCCCGAATCATCGAGACCTTCAAGCCGTGAAACTTATATAATATGTAAAGGTTATAAAAAGAGAAAATTAAAAATAGAAAGTTCAGAATTAACCGAAGAGAGCGCCTAGACCTTCAAGTGCTGACGCTTCTGCTTCTTCTTTCTTTTCTTCCTTCTTTGAATCAGAATGCTTCTGTTCTGGGGCACCAGCTGCAGGTGCAGCTGCAGGTGCATGTGCAACTGGCATTGATGCAGAGCTTATTGCTTCCTCAATATCTACACCTTCAAGTGAGGATACAAGAGCTTTAATTCTAGCCTCATCAAATTCTACTCCAGCGGCTTTCAAAACATTCTTTAAATTCGCTTCATTTATTTCCTTCTTTGCTTCGTGAAGGATCATCGCAGCATATACATATTCCATAATCACACCTCCATTAATTAACCAAATAGAGCTCCAAGACCTTCTAATCCGGCAGCCCCATCTTCATCTTTATTTTCTTTCTTTTCTTCGGCTTTTTGTTCAGCTACTTTTGCTACAGCGGGAGCTGCTGAATGAGATACCTCAAGCTTACTTCTAATATCATCGTCTAATGCAGAATTGTCTAATAATCTAGACAAGCTAAGAGCTTGAACTACACTCTTTGACATAATTGGGCCTATTGTTTCTGGGGAAATAATATTTGCACCAATTGCTAAGGACTTTGATTTCAAGGCAGCTTGTTGTATGAATAGTTTTACACTGTGTTTTGTGAAAATCTTTCTCTCATAAGATAAAGCTAAAACATTTGTAAATGCTTTAATTATGTTATTTCTTGTTTCTACATCGTCTATTCTTAAAACTTCGCCACTGAATATTAGTCCGCCTTCGTAAGCAGCTGCTATATCTGCACCTACTTCCATTGGTTCAATTTTAAGTTGAGATAGCATCTCACTAATTTTCTTTGAGATTACTTCTCCTTTTTTAACAATTACGGCATCCCTCTCAATAGAAATTGATCCTTTGTCAATTTTTGCAGGAACGCCAATACTTTGAAGTTCACTTACTAATGGGCCCGGTGGTAGTCCAGTGCTTCCTTGGGGAACGATTATATCGTCTTTTGCTATATCCCCAGGCTTAGCAGGAGCGGGGGATTTAGATTTTTGCAAAAGCTTGTATATCCTAAAAGGATTTTCCTCAGAAAAAATGAAGGCTGCACCTGCGTTTATATGTTCTTTCAATTGTTCTTTTTCTGTTTTTTCAAGAGCTATCTTCATTAGTTTGTTTTTGGACATTCTAAAAGTAACTTTCCCTCTAAGCTCTTCCCTTATTTTTTGTAGTTGTTTTGCAGGAATACTACTAAGATCCACTATTCCAACAACAGGAGAACTATTAATCATATTCTTAAGAGAAGCTACTTCTTCAATCTTCCACAGAGCTACCTCGTCCTTAACTGCTACTCTTCCCTTCATTTAAAATCCTCCAGTTTTACTGCAGGTCCCATTGAAGTTTTTATATATATGGATTTAATGTTGTCAAATCCTTTTTCAAACTTCTTCTCAAAAAATTTAATAATTTCAGTTATATTTTCTGCCAGTTTTTCGTCGTCCATTTTCTCGGAACCAACTAATACATGGACAACAGCTTGATTGTAGCTTTTAATTTTAACTGTTTTTTTCAATTTATTCAATATTGGTTCGAGCGAAGCAGTTGGCGGTAATGGTGCTGGTGTCTTCCCTCTAGGTGCAAAAATAGGCCCTAAGGACTTACCAACTAAAGCCATGAAATCTGTTTGTGCTATGAAAAAATCGTGACTATTTGCAACTTTTTTTGCAAGTTTTTTATCCTTTGCTAGTTTACCAATGTCTTCCTCATCAAATACTGACAAGTTTTCCTTTTTGGCTCTTAAAGCCATATCACCAGAAGCAAATATACCTATCTTTACATCTTTGCCTCTGCCATTTGGTAAAACAAAGTCTTCTTTTATTCTGTTCTCCGTTTTTTTCATATCTAGTCCTTGAAGATTAATACTCATCTCCATAGACTGTGTGAAGTTTCTCGGCTTTGAACTTTCTTTTGCCTTCTTCACCGCTCGCAATACAGCGTCTTTCAATTACACTCCTCCTTATTTAATTATATTGTCGTGTTTTCCTTCGTTTATCTCCTTTTGGATTACTCTTGGATCCTTGCCTTCACAGGTTACACCCATTGAAACACAAGTACCTAACACTTCTTTAACCACACCTGTAACATCTGGAGATAAAGAAGAAGGTTCTTTCATTTTGGCTATTTTCACAAGATTTGCCAAACTTATATCCCCAACTTTACTTGAAGACGGAGTTGATGAACCCTTTTCTAAATTAAGTTCTTTAAGGATTAATGCAGATGCAGGAGGAACTCCCACTTCAACTCTAAAGTTCTTTTTGTCGTCAACAATTATCTTAACTGGTACTTTCATGCCTTGAAATGCTTTTGTTTTTTCATTTATTTCAGCAACGACCTTTCCTACATTAATACCAAGAGGTCCTAAAGCAGGCCCTAAAGGTGGACCGGCTGTGGCCTTTCCTCCATCAACAAGTGAGTCAACAGATCTCTCTTTTCCCATTATATCACCATTAGCTCTTTTTCTCTATAATCCTAACATAGTCCCCTTTAACAGTAACTGGTATTGGAACCATTGCTTCAAGAAGCTCAACTGTAAGCTCCTCTTTACCTTTATCAACTCTAATAATTTTGGCCTTTTCGCCTTTAAAGGGACCTGCTATTAGTTCTACTATATCACCTTTAGTAAGACCAGTCACAGATGGCTTGGCCTCTAAAAAGTGACTAATTTCATCAAAGTTAATTTTACCTTCAAGAATCCCTCTCACGTTTCGAAGACCTTGAACAGCTTCTTCAACAGCCCCTTTATCACTCGCCTCAATGAAAACATACCCTTTTAAGGTTTCTGGTGCTAAAACTGCATAAACTTTAAGATTATTGGTCTTAACTTTTCCTTCTATCATCTTTGCTACATTCTGTTCTTGATTAACAGCTACCTTTAATGCAAAGATTGGATTCTCGTCGTCGTCCATTACATTCTCTCCCGCAATAATAACAAAATCAAAGGCACATAAAGATTTAAAAAGTTTAGCCTTTGAAGAAGGAGTTTATGATCCATAATTTTGGATTACGACTGAGACAAATTTTAAAATATATCCGATTATTCCAATTAAAATTATCCCAATTCCAGTTACTTTAGAGGTAAGCGAATACTCCTTCCTGCTGGGCTTTTTAGCAAGTTTAAGTACTCTTGTGTACTCCGAAATCCAACTTCTTGCTTTTTCCTTTCTCTTTAGATTAGCCTCTGCCATGAAACTAAATATTGGGAATCCTTTTTAAATGTATTCTATTCCTAAGTCTATTCCACGTACTGGAGCTTCACTTTCAATAAGCATTTCAGTTTCCTTTCTTCCAAAGATGTAAGGTGATTTTACTCCTGATAAAACTACCATTACTCTAAGTCCATTTTTGATTTCTTCGTTAATCATTGCACCCCAAATAATCTGGGCATCAGGCTCAAGTTCGTTAGTTACATGCTCTACAATTTTTTCTGCTTCTTCTAGTTTCATGTTAGAACTTCCAGTAATATTAATTAGTGCACCTTTGGCACCAGTCACATCAACATCGATTAGTGGGCTGCTCAAGGCCTCAGTTATGGCCTCTTTTGCTCTGTTTTCTGTATCAGACTCTCCCATTCCAATCATTGCGACGTCACCTTCTCTCATTACGGATCTAACATCTGCAAAGTCAACATTAACTAATCCGGGCTTTGTAATCAATTCAGCTATTCCTCCGACAGCTCTTATTAAAATGTCATCTGAAACTTTGAATGCTGCATTTATCGGTAAACCTGGTGCAATATCAAGTAATTTGTCATTTGGAATAACGATAACTGTATCTGTAACTTTTCTTAATTTTTCCAATCCTTTTTCAGCGTTTCTTTGTCTTCTTAATCCTTCTACTGTAAAAGGTAATGTGACGACTGCAACTGTTAAAGCACCAATTTTCTTAGCTATTTCAGCTATTACAGGGGCAGAGCCTGTTCCAGTTCCTCCTCCAAGCCCACATGTAACGAAAACCATATCGCTTCCTTCGAGTACCTCTTTGATTGTTCTTTCATCTTCTCGTGCAGATTCTTCTCCAACTTTAGGATCATTTCCTGCTCCTAAACCTCTTGTGACTTCTTTGCCAATCAATATTTTTTTGTCTGCGCGAGTATCTAGTAAATCTTGAGCGTCGGTATTGACAGCAACTGCTTCAACACCGATTACTCCAATTTCCATTAATCTATCAATTGCGTTGGAACCTGCTCCACCTGTACCTACAACTTTAATCTTGGCCCTTGATTCTCGAAGAACTCTTTCAAGCTCTTCGTCTACAGAAGTATAATGATAATCTTTAACTACCTCTTTCTCTGTTACTGCCCTTTCAATGGCATCTTCTATAACAGACCTCAATAAAACTCCTCCTTAGTGTGAATGTAGCTACTTATTATTGGTAACATAAAACTCCT
>LNGD01000049.1 GCA_001587675.1 Candidatus Methanofastidiosum methylothiophilum | reverse complement strand
GTTATCTGGTAATTATTTCGCTTCATAGTTTTCTACCTCCTTTTCTAGAAGTTCCATGAAGTTTCCCAATACTACGGGCTCGAGCTTCCGCAATATCAGTCATTTCAATCTTTTCAAGGACTTCAATCACGTCTTGGGAGGCCCATTCAGAAAATGGCTTGTCTTTATGCCTCTCACAAACACTCCTAAGATCTAGAACATATCTATTAGTCCTAAGAATGCCAATCCTTGTGGCAATTAGATAGCTTTTGAATTCTTTGATTGTATTCTTGTTGGCATCGCATATTACCGATTTTTCAAGGAGGCCAAATTATTTTCAAGTCTTCTTTTTTCATTATATATGCCCATATATTTCGATACATGTAACGAATTTAAATATATTTTCCGTGGGATTTTGTCATTTAGGAATACTTACTTCCTCGGGCCATTATTAAATTTAACTGAATTTTTTAGAACTACCTATTTTTTTATTCTTGCAACAATAAAAGTGTGAAGATTTCAAGTGGCATTTTTGTTATATTTGTAATGGGTGATAAAATAGAGATTAATTGTTCATACAGTAGACATATTAATTCTGGCTTTGTGAGCTAGTAATGCTTCCCTTTAGGGAATCCTCTGATATAATCCTCCAAGCGATGCGTCGTGCCCTCCCAATAACTTTTAAAAGTAATGCTTCAAATAAAATATATGAATAAACGAATCAGCATATTATTAATCTATTTTGTATTGATTTTTTCAGGTTGCACTGTCTACTCAGATTTTGATAAAGAATCAGTAATAAAAATAACTGAACCAATGATGGATAGAACTATGGAAGGATTAAACGAAAAAAACTATCAAAAATACACAGAGTATCTTACAGAAGCGTACAAAAAATCATTTCCAGAAAAATCTTTCTTAGAATATGCTGAAAATTTCCAAAATAATCCTGGCAAATATATATCAAGAGAACTATATGATATAAGACCTATTGACAATGGAGCAATAATTCACTATAAAGGAATATTTGAAAAAAGAGATAATGTTGCAATAACAGTGACATATGAAATAGTAAATGGAGAATACAGAATAAGAAAAATAAGATTCTATTAAAATATATATTATTATAAGTAATCTTTTAAATGAACAATGATTTAATTTAATCATGGAAAACACTAGTTTAGATGAAATAGATATTAAAATATTGAACGCTTTGCAAGATAGCTCAGAAATAAGCTTTGAGTCTTTAGGCAAAGATCTTGGTGTTTCTAAATCTACTATCCATTATAGAGTCATGAATTTAAAAGAAAGAGGCATTATAAAAAAATTTACTGCTATAGTTGATCCTGAAAAAGTTGGTATGGGTATTTTGGCAGTGTCTTTGATTAGGGCCCATTATAATCCGGGATATGTAGAGTATATCGGTGATAAGCTCAAAAATATTCAAGGTGTATGGGGAGTATATTTTTTGATAGGGGAACATGATTTTCTTGTTTTAATTAGGGCAAAGGACAAAGAAGACCTAAATAGAATTGTTGAAACATTTATCTCTATGAAGGAAATTGAACGTTCAAATACACATGTTATAATAAAAAAGATTAAAGAAGATATCCGAGTAGATATCTAATATTGTAATAAAAAAGAATAAATTAAATTAATCCTCAGGCCAGAATCTTTCTGTAATTATTTTGTCTTCTGTGTAGAAGTTAATGATTGCTTTGCCTTGGGCCTTTATGTCGGCAAACTGAGAGTTCTTCATACCTCCAAAGGGTAAGAATGCCACAGGTGCAGGTATACCAATGTTAACCCCAATCATGCCAGCTTCTACCTTAAGTTTGAATTCTCTTGCCCAGTAACCATTTTGTGTATAAATAGATGCTCCGTTACCATACTGGTGTCTGTTAATTATTCCAATTGCTTCGTCAAGATTCTTTGCTTTCATTATACAAACGACAGGTCCAAAGATTTCAGTCTTATGGATTTCCATTCCTTCTTTAACATCTGCAAAGACTGTAGGCCCTATGAAAAATCCTTTTTCGTGACCTGGTACTTTAATCCCTCTGCCATCTAAAAGAAGTTTTGCACCTTCCTTTATTCCGACATCAATCATTTTGTATATGAAATCATATGCTTTTTTGGATATTACGGGACCCATAACTAATGGCTCTTCCGCATACTTTGGATCAAGTGGATTTGCTACTATAACCTCTTTTGATGCTTCAACGAATTTGTCACAAATTGTCTTGTACATTTCGTCTCCGACCCCAACAAGGACTGAAGAAGCCATACATCTCTGACCCGCACAGCCAAAGCAGGAAGTAAGCATATTCCTTATCACTTCATCTACTTTTGCATCTGGCATTGCAACAAGATGATTTTTGGCACTTCCCATGGCTTGGAATCTCTTGTTATTTCTGGCACATTTTTCTGCTACAGTTTTGCATACGTTGGTGGAACCTACTAATGAGAATCCTTTTACCTTTGGATGCTCGATAAATGCATCTGCAACTTCTCTGTCACCGTTAACAAGATTAAATACCCCTGGTGGGAGCCCAATTTTATCAATTAATTCAGTAATTTTTATCATTGTTCCTGGAACTTGTTTTGAAGGTTTTACAACAATTGTATTTCCAGTTGCTATTGCATAAGGTATAAACCAAAATGGAACCATTGCCGGGAAGTTGAATGGTGCTACCATAGTAAAAACACCCATAGGCAATCTTAGAACCTCCCCATCAATCCCAAAGGAACTGCCTACTAATTTATCCCCCATCTGAAGAATTGGCATTCCACATGCAACTTCAATGTTTTCAAAAGATCTTTTCATCTCAGCTCTTGCATCAGGTAGGGATTTTCCCATTTCTTCTACAAGAATTCTTGAGATTTCTTCTTCATTGTCCATGAAAATTTCTCTTAACTTATAAAGTGGTTTTGCTCTCCTTGGTACTGGTGTCTGACTCCACTCCTGGAAAGCCTTGTGAGCGGCTTCTATTGCCTTGTCAGCTTCAGCTTTTGTTGAAAGAGGAGCTTTTGCTATTATATCCCCGGTACTAGGGTTTATTATATCAACATACCCGTTGTTTGCGGGTTCAACCCACTTTCCGTTTACATAGTTTTTGTAAACTTTCACATCCATTTAACTGCCTCCATTTTTTTAATGCGATATTTGGAACTAGTATTAATATTTATAGTTGATTTTGACGTATCTCCAATCGGTTTATAAAACTTTCGATATATAAAAAACATAATATCGGAAGAATTAACCTTAATTGAACTTTTATGAATATATATTTAAAACTTTTGGTGTGGCTGTCTTCTTATTTTTATAGTAAAATTTATAACAATGCCATTATTCTTAATTATAGTGGTCACTGAAGAATATCTTACGGAAAAAATTAATGGGCCTTTGAAAAATAAGGAAAAACTAATCGCTCTAAGAAAGGCTTTCAAAACAACTAGGGATAGACAAAATGAAAATAAAATATTGTTCCCAAACATAGAAGAAAGAAAAGAAAGATTAAAGAAAGCAAGAGAATTTTCAATTGGAAACAAAGAACTTCTTTCTCAAGCTATAAAGAATTTTGAAAAAAATGGTTTCAAAGTTTTCTATGCTAAAACTAAAGATGAGGCAGTTGATTATATATTAAAGGAGATTGGAGAAGAACAGCTCGTTGTAAAATCAAAATCAAATGTCACCAAAGAGATATGCCTTCATGAAAAGCTCGAAGAAAAAGGAATAGAAGTTATTGAAACTGATCTTGGAGACTATATAATACAACTTTCAACTGAAAAACCAGCTCACCCGACCGGCCCGGCATGCCACCTTTCTAGGCATGATATTGCAAGAATATTCTCTAAAGCTTTTGATGAGAATTTAGAGCCTGACCCACTTACTCTCACAAAGTTCGGAAGAGAAAAAATAAGAAACTATATAGAAAAAGCAAAGGTTGGTATAACTGGTGCAAATGCTATTTGCGCTGAAGAAGGTGCAGCTATAATAATAAACAATGAAGGCAATATCAATCTTGTACAAATGCGAGAAAAGAAACATATAATTGTGACTTCTATAGACAAACTTTATCCCAATATTGAAGAAGCTATCAATATGTTAAAGCTCTGTACATATTATGCAACTGGGGCATCTATCACTTCTTATATTGAAATCATAGCGGGGATTTCAAAAACTGCAGATATAGAAAAAATGCTTTTCAAGGGTATGCAGGGACCCGGGGAAGTTATTCTTGTTATAGTTGATAATGGCAGGAGCGATGCCTTTGAAAAAGGTTACAAAAATCTATTTTACTGTATCGGTTGCGGTAATTGTCTTCTAGATTGTCCAGTATATTATGTTGTTGGAAATGAATATGGATATAAAGGCTATCTAGGGGGAAGGGGAACCTCTGCTTCTTACTTTTTAGAGGGTCAAGACACTTCGCTTGAAAATGGATTATATTTCTGCACAACATGCAATACTTGTGAGATTTCTTGTCCATTGGATATTGGGAATTCTGAATATTCTGAGAGATTAAGAGAAGATGTAACTTCAGTTGATAAGAATTTCCCAACTCATAAAAAAATACTCGAAAATATAAAAAAAACTAAAAATCCTTTTGGAGAAACTTCAAAGAAAGATTTGAAAAAAGGAAACCAAGTTGTTTACTTTAGAGGATGCATGGCTTTATACCGAGAAAAGGAGATAAATGATTCAACTATAAAACTTCTAGAAAAGGCAGAGATATCCTATGCCCTTATTGATGAAGTTTGTTGTGGTTCCGTTGCCTTAAGGACTGGAAATAAAAAGATTGCTCGAGAGCTTGCAAAAGAGAATCTAGACAAGATAAAGGAAACTGGTGCTAATACAGTGATCTTTTCATGCGCTGGTTGCCTTAGAACTTTCCTAAAAGATTACCCAAATTTTGAAGAATCTGAATTAAAATTTCTTCATTCATCACAATATTTCCTTGAGTTAATAAAAGAAGGAAAATTGAAAATAAAAGGCGGGGATAAAATAAAATTGACCTTTCATGACCCATGCCATATGGGCAGACACCTAAAGATTTATGATGAACCTAGAGAAGTCATTAATTTTATACCTAATATCGAACTTGTAGAAATGAATAGGTCTAAGGAAGATTCTAGATGCTGTGGTGCAGGCGGCGGCGTAAAATCACTCTTTGGAGAATTAGCTAAAGCTATGGCTAACGAAAGAGTAAAGGATGCACTAGAAGTTGAAGCTCAAACAATCGTTTCGACATGTCCATTCTGTAAGAGAAATCTAAAGGATGTTTCCGAAATAGACGTTTTTGACCTATCAGAATTAATTTTAAAGTATTCTGGCTAATTAAATATTCTTAATTTAGAACAATTTCCTATTATTATATATTATTAGCGTATAATGTTTTAAATTTTTATTAAATATTCGAAAAACTTATAAAGGGATAAAAAATTAAGTAAGTAGTCGTTTATTTAATTTGGAAAATTACTTATATCGGATAAATTTTAAGGTAAGGGGGCCTAGATATGGTATCAGTAAAGGGGAAATCTCTTGAAGGATTATTAACAGAATTTAGAAGATTTTACCCATCTAGTGAATTTAAAAATAAGGCATATATATCAAATCAGGAAATATTCAAGAAAGCAGAGGAAGATCCAGAAGCATTTTGGGCATCTTATGCTTCTGAATTACACTGGTACAAGAAATGGGACAAAGTATTAGATTGGAATCCACCACATTCTAAATGGTTTGTTGGTGGGCAAATAAATGTCTGTTATAACTGTGTTGATAGGCACATTAAAAATGGTGGCAGAAACAAAGCTGCAATAATTTGGGAAGGAGAGCCAGGTGATTCTAGAACTTTGACTTACTGGGACCTTTACAGAGAAGTTAACAAATTTGCTAATGTTCTAAAAAAGCTTGGAGTTACTAAGGGAGATAGAGTAGCTATTTACATGCCAATGATCCCCGAGGCAGTAATAGCAATGCTGGCCTGTGCTAGGATAGGCGCAATTCATATGGTCGTATTCGGCGGATTTAGTGCTGAAGCTTTAAGAGATAGAATAAATGATTGTAAAGCAAAATTATTAATAACTGCAGACGGGGGTTACAGAAGAGGTAGCTTAATCCCATTAAAGCATGATTCAGATTATGCTATAAAGGATACTCCTTCTATAGAAAATGTTCTAATAATAAAAAGAGGTGAATTTCCTCTAAGAATAAAGAAGGGAAAAGACTTCTGGTGGCATGATCTAGCGGAAGAAGTTGAAGCATTCTGTGAACCTGAGCCTATGAACTCAGACGATAGCTTATTCATATTATATACATCAGGTACAACAGGTAAGCCAAAAGGAGTTGTCCACTCTACAGGAGGATATTTGACAGGTGTATACACAACAAGTAAGTTAATTTTCGATATGAAAGACCAAGATGTATTTTGGTGTACTGCAGATATAGGCTGGATAACTGGTCACAGTTATATTGTCTACGGACCTCTCGCTGTGGGTGCGACTATTTTTATGTATGAAGGTGCTCCTGACTGGCCTGAAATGGATAGATATTGGAGAATAATAGACAAATATGGAATTACTATTTTTTATACGGCACCTACTGCGATTAGAGCATTTATGAAAGCAGGGACGGAACTACTAACACCTTTCTCTCTAGAAACTTTGAGACTTTTAGGCAGTGTTGGGGAACCGATAAATCCTGAAGCTTGGATATGGTATTATACCAATATTGGAAAGAAAAGATGTCCTGTTGTAGATACTTGGTGGCAGACTGAAACAGGCATGGTAATGATTACTACTCTGCCAGGTTATCACACAATGAAACCGGGACATTCTGGATTCCCTTTCCCTGGCGTATCTGTTGATATCCTAAATGAAGCTGGAAATCCAGTTGATCCTGATGAAGGGGGCTATCTTGTCATAAAGAAACCATGGCCTTCAATGCTAAAAGGCATATACGGTGATGAAGAGAAATATCTAGAAAAATACTGGAGCAAATGGGATGGCAAATACTATTTCACAGGAGACGGCGCAAGAAGAGATAACGAAGGTTACCTAATGTTACTTGGAAGAGTCGATGATGTTCTTTCAATAGCAGGTCACAGAATAGGGACAATGGAAGTTGAAAGCTCACTGGTATCTCATCCAGCAGTTGCAGAAGCGGCTGTTGTTGGTATTACACATGAGATTACTGGTCAGGCTATTGTAGCATTTATCGTTCTGCGAGACAACGTAGACAAGGATCTTGATCTTGAAGATGCAATAAAGGAACATGTTACAAAAAAAATAGGTCCAATTGCACGACCAAGAAAAGTCATTTTTTCAAGCGAATTGCCTAAGACTAGAAGTGGAAAAATTATGAGAAGGCTCCTAAAGGATATCGCTGAGGGCAAAGTCTTAGGGGATACAACAACACTTACAGAGCCAGAGGTAATTGACAATCTAAAGAAACAATATGAACTTATTGAAACTTAAAGGGAAGAATTATCCCCAAAATCTCTAAATTTATCTTTTTTCCTTTTTTCTAAGTATCTATAGACTATTGAATGTGGTTTTCCTTCAAGAATCATTTCAACGGCTTCTCTTGCATCTGCAACTCCATCAAAATCACCGATTATCGACACTGTTTTTCCATAGACACAGATATCAGTGCTTGTCAAATCTTCAATAGTTTTTCTTGTGCTACCGTCTTTTCCTATTATTCTACTTCTCTGTCTTTCCCAGGCTTTTGCAGATTTACCTAAGTAGTCAGGAAGATAAAGCATTTCAAATATGTAATAATCATTGAAAATCTTAGAAGCTTTTTCGAATGGAAATCCCCTGCCTACTGCTCTTACAATATCCCTTGCTTTCCACAAATTCAGAGGATCCTCAGCCCCCTCCTTTTGGAATATTGAGACAAGCCCCTCTTCGCTATCTATCTCAAGTTTAACGCAAAGTTTCTTTTCAATAAGTCGCTTGACATCACCATCCTTTCCAATAAGGACACCAAGCCTATCTTGAGGTATCTTTACAAATTCTTCACTCATTTAATATCCCCTTTAGTATTTCGCTAACTTCTGGGACCCTGATATAATTTGAATAAAACCTTGTGATATTTTCAACGTCTCGTTTCAAAAAATCCTGAGCCATTATATTATTCTTAATAGTTCCTTGTGCAAAGTCTATGAAATAAATTTTTTTTCCCATCAGTATATTATACTCACTCAAATCAGCGTGTATTAGTCCATTTTTATATAGTTTAGTTATATTTTCTATTATGAGATTAAATTCTTTTTCAGGGTCTTTTGATTTCTTATCTTTTAGAGTTGGATAAGACTTCATGTTTTTTCCCAAAAACTCCATTATTAAAACATTGTTTCTGACAATGATTGGTTTTGGAACATCAATTACCTCACTTGCTGTTTTTAAATTCTTAAATTCTCGCTTTGCCCAAGCGAAAACAGTGCTTCTTTTATCTTTTTTAGTATAATAAAATCTTGGATCCCCAACTAGATAGGAGTACATCTTATTAAAGTTAGATGTTGCTATTCTATAGATTTTAACAGCTATCTCTTTTCCATCGCTGTCTTTTCCATAGAATACATTAGCTTCTTTACCTGTTGCAATCTCTCCGTTTAAAGAGTCTATATATCCATTATTCATGAGTTTAAAAAGAGTAAGTCGAGTTGACTGGTCAAACACTTCATCTCTAACTTTAAATAAATCAGAATCTCTTTCTATCCGCTCATTTTTGAGATTCTTAATATCTTTCTTTTTTTCATAAACATGTATATGATTGTCAATATCGACCATAATTTAAAGAGTCATGTAGCCGTTATCAATTAGCCACTTAGTTTGTGCCCTTGAATACCGGTAGATAATATTCCCTCTTTCGTCACCCTTAATTTCCCAAGGTTCTACCAGAACGACCATTCCCATTTTAATCCATAATTTTCTCTTAAATTTACCGGGAACAGAACATATTCTCTCTTTTCCATCAGTACATCGAACTTTCATTCTTCCTGCACCAAGCATTTGATCAACAACTCCTAAAACTTCTCCTTTTTGAGGAGTTCTCGTTCTCTGAATCTGTTCCTCTTCGTTGAAACTTGTTTCTTCTCTCAGATAATTCCCCCTATAAAGACCTTATATCAGTAATAATCTCAACTAGATAATCAATAACGGACTTTTTTAAGTCCATTGGGTGGAGCTCCTTAGTCAAGTAAGCTCTTTCAAGTGAGTCATAGGAATCATACTCTACATTGCCACCATATTTTTCTGGTCTTTTTATTTGAAATGGACCAGTAATCTTTGGAAATAGTATCAAGCGGGCAATTTGAAGTAGAGGATTTTCCTCCTTTACTCCTACGGGACAATATGCCTTATTAATTTTTTCCTTAATTGAATTTTCGTCATCTCTAACGGAGATCATACTATCGGGTTTTGAAGAACTCATCTTATCCCCAGGACCGGTAAGGGAAGATATCAAAGGCGTGTGAACACAGGTGAAAGTCGGATAGTTAATCTTATATGCAAGTTCTCTTCCGAGCATGTGAATTTTCCTTTGCTCGATTCCACCAATAGCCACATCAACTCCAAGATATTTTATATCAACAATTTGTAAAAAAGGATACAAAACTTGAGATACTCTTGCATGTTCAATATCTCTTGCAATTACCTGCATACTTCTAAGAGCCCTATTAATAGTTGTATCTAGTGATAAAGTAAAAACGTCATCAATATAATCTAGAGATCTTTCAAAAGATGAGCCCAATACATACTCTGCTGTTTTTAACCCAAATGATTTGAAGGTTTCCTCCCATATGGAGGTCTGCTCATGTATCCAATCCCAATCTCCCTTTCTGTTAAGCCAAGTGTGCCAATCTGCAAATAACACCTTTACTTTAAATCCTGCTTTCTCCATATCTTTTAACTTTGACATCGTCACAAGATGACCGAGATGAACGTCGCCGGAAGTTTCATAACCACAGTAGCAAACAGGTTCATTTTTATTAGAAAGTAGACTTTGCATCTCCTCTTCAGTTATTACCTCTTCTGCGTTTCTAGTTATAAGGTCTAATCTATCGTCCATAGCAAACACCAATATTATTAGTATTTATTTCTTTCTCATTTTATGAAATTTTAGATAGAACAGAAGATAAATAAATTTTAGAATGTCTCTCAATTTGAAATGAGATTTTTCATTACCATAGATAGTTTCAATTGGCACCTCCTCAACTCTCATGTGAAACTTACCTACATAAGCTAATACTTCTGTTTCAATATTATAACGATTTGATTCTAGATTCATTTTTTCTAAAAATTCTTTCTTTATCGCCCTATATCCAGATTGTGTATCCGATATTTTTACTCCAAAAAATGCCCTAATAAGAGCTGATGAGCTAAAATTAGTTATTTTTCTCTGTATTGGCATGTTGCTTATATCGCCGATCAATCTAGAACCCACTGTTATATCCGCCCTTCCATTTTGTATTGGTTCGACAAGTCGTGGTATATCCTCTGGTTTGTGTTGAAGGTCAGCGTCAAGAAAAACAATAATATCCCCTGTAGCTTTAGAAATTCCAGTTCTCATTGCCCTTCCTTTACCATAGTTTATTTCGTGGGTGATTACTTTTACTCCTGTGGATTTTGCAATTTTACCAGTCCTGTCTTTGCTTCCATCATCAACGACAATAATCTCAAAAACGTCTGAAGGAATCCTTGAAATAACTTCTTTTATGCTTTTCTCAACATTGAATGAAGGAATAATAACGGATACTCTATCCATGACATGGAAATAAAAAGAAGATTTATAAACCTTAAGTAAATAAAAAAATTCTCTAAACGAGATTTAATTATTAAT
>LNGD01000048.1 GCA_001587675.1 Candidatus Methanofastidiosum methylothiophilum | reverse complement strand
AGGTGTTTTAATGGCAGTTTATGTTAAATTTAAAGTCCCTGAAGAGCTAGCAAACAAAGCTTATGAATCTCTTGAGATGGTTAGGGATACAGGTAAGTTAAAGAAAGGAGCAAATGAAACTACAAAAGCTGTTGAGAGAGGAATTGCAAAATTAGTATATCTTGCAGAAGACATAACCCCTGAAGAGATAATTGCACATATACCTATGATTTGTGATGAAAAAGAAATACCATACATATATGTTCCAAGAAAGGACGAACTTGGAGCTGCAATAGGTATTGATGTTTCAACAGCAGCAGTTGCAGTAATAAAAGAGGGCAAAGCAAAAGATCTCATTGACGATATTATTGTCAAAGTAAAAGAACTTAGAAAGTGATTCAATGGCCGACATTGAGAAAGGAATACCGGCAGAAGTTTTGGAGATTGTCGTTCGTACTGGCGTAACTGGTGATATATTCCAGGTAAGGGTCAAAGTACTCGAAGGAATGGATAAAGACAGAGTCATTACGAGAAATCTTAGAGGTCCAGTAAAAGTCGGAGACATCGTAATCCTAAAGGAAACAGAAAGAGAAGCAAAGGAGATAAAGACGCCAAGGTGAGATCATGCCAAGAAAAGTTAGCTGTTCTTTTTGTGGAGAACAAATCGCTCCTGGAACAGGCCTTATCTTTGTCAGAAAGGACGGAGTTGTATTTAACTTCTGTTCCAGAAAATGTGAAAAGAACATGGTAGGCCTTAACAGAAAGCCAAGGAAAATTAAGTGGACTGAAGAGTTTAAAAAAGCAAAGGCCCTTAGAATTAAAAAATAATTTAATTATATTTTTTTATTGGTGTTTAGTATGATAGAAAGAACTTTAATTATTTTAAAACCAGATACTATATTAAGATCAAATATTGGAAACGTTCTATCCAGAATTGAAGCAAAAGGCTTGAAAATTTCTGCATTGAAAATGGAAAGCATTTCAAAAGAAAAAGCAGGAAAACATTATGCTGAGCATATAGGAAAGCCATTTTATGATAGTTTAATAAGTTACATTACTTCATGTCCTGTTGTTTTGGGAGTAATTGAAGGTGAGGATGCAATCACAGTTATTAGAACACTATGCGGTGCAACAGATCCACATAAAGCGGCTCCTGGCAGTATAAGAGGAGATTTTGGATTTAAGAAAGGAAATGATATATTCAACGTTATACACGCATCGGATTCTCCAGAAAGTGCTAAGAGAGAAATTTCACTTTTCTTCAAAGAAAACGAAGTATTTGAATATAATAAATAATTTAATATTGTTGTTTAAATGATAAGACAGCCAATTATCTCTGTTCTGGGACATGTAGACCATGGCAAAACATCACTTTTAGATTATATTAGAGGTACGGCTGTCGCTTCTAGAGAAGCAGGTGGTATCACACAACATATTGGCGCAACAGAGGTACCAATAGAAACAGTAAAAGCTATTTGCGGAAGTGATTTTGATAAGTGGAATATCAAGTTACCAGGATTATTATTTATTGATACTCCAGGTCACAAAGCCTTTACTAATCTTAGGTCAAGAGGAGGATCTCTATCTGACTTAGCAGTTTTAATAGTTGATATCAACGAAGGTTTGCAACCTCAGACAATTGAAAGCATCAATATCTTGAAAAACTACAGGACCCCTTTTGTAATGGCCTTAAATAAAATTGATAGAATTAATGGATTTAACATAATTCCAAAATCCTCTTTTAGAAACTTAATTAGTAAACAAAATGACACTGTTAAGTCCATGCTTGATCAGAAAGTTTGGGATTTCCAAGCAAAAATGTATGAGCAAGGTTTTGACTGTGAACTCTTTGATAGAATTTCTGACTATACTAAAAAAATTGCAATGGTTCCAGTTTCCGCTAAAACTGGTATGGGTGTATCCGATCTACTTTTGCTTATAGCCGGTCTTTCTCAAAAATTCTTAAAAAATAAACTAGAAATTGATGAGAATGAACCTGGCAAAGGTACTATTTTAGAAGTAAAGGAAGAAAAAGGGTTGGGTACAACTCTTGATGTTATTATATATGACGGGGTCATAAAGAAAAAGGACAATATTGTTTTTGGAGGAAAAGACGGCATTTATGTGACAAATGTCAGAGCCTTACTTAAGCCAAAACCTTTGGATGAAATTAGGGATCCAAGGAAAAAATTTGATTCAGTTGATTCTCAGTACGCCGCCGCGGGGATAAAAATATCTGCACCAGATCTTGAAAAAGCACTGTCTGGGTCTCCTCTTTACGTTGCGACAGATATAGAAAAGACCAAGCTTGATATTTCAAAGGAAATAAAATCAATTAAGATAGAAAATAACTATTCGGGAGTTATAGTAAAGACTGATACCCTTGGGAGCCTTGAAGCGATAGTCATGGAACTTAGGGAACTTGGTATTAACATAAGAAGGGCAGATATAGGGGACGTAACTAAACAGGATATCATAGAAGCAAAATCTGTAAAGATTGACGATAAAATATCTGCAGTTGTATTTGCATTTAATTCTAAAATATTACCTGATGCTAGAGAAGTTGCATCAAAGGAAGAAATCAAAATATTCGAAAGTGACATAATTTACAAATTAATTGAAGATTATGATTTGTGGAAGAAGGCAGAACTCGAAAAAGAAAAGAAAAAGAAATTTGAAGGACTTACAAGGCCCGGAAAAATTGAGCTTATTCCAAACTATGTCTTTAGAGTAGCTAAACCTGCGATAGTTGGTATTAGAGTATTAAGAGGAAGAATAAGAACAGATATATCCCTCTTAAAAGAAGATGGAAAAGTTGTAGGCACTGTAAAGACTCTAAAGGATAAGGATGATTTCTTAAAGGAGGCATTGCAAGGTAAAGAATTAGCATGTGCTATTGATGGGCCAACTGTTGGAAGACAGATAAAAGAAGGAGATATCCTTTATGTCAACATACCTCTTCCAGACTACAAAAAACTAAAATTTGAACTTTACAATGAACTTACACAGGATGAAAAGGAAGTTTTAGATGAATTTATTGTTATCAAAAGGAAGGAGGACTCCCTATGGGGAATATAAATTTATTACCAAAAGATTTAAATAGGATTTTAATTTATAAAAATTTGTTAACTTCTTATTATTTAACTAATTATTTTGAGGTGATTTAGTGGAAGATATTAAAAAAGGTTCTACTACAGTAGCTATTGTATGCAAGGACGCTGTAGTGTTAGCGACAGATAAAAGAGCTTCAATGGGATATTTGGTAGCTCACAAGAATGTAAGAAAGGTCTATAAACTTGATGATCACATGGGTGCAACAGTTGCAGGTAGCGTTGGCGATATACAGAGTTTAATTGGCTCTTTAAAAGCTGAGATAAATCTTTACAAAATGAAAAATGGAGTAAAGATGTCTACAAAAGCTCTTGCTACTCTTACTTCACACATACTTCACGGACAGAGATATTACCCCTTAATCGCATGGCTTGTTGTGGCTGGATTTGACGAAGGGCCAGTTGCATATTCAATTGATCCTATTGGCGGGGTCAATGAGGATAAGGCCATTTCAACAGGTTCAGGTTCATTAGTGGCTTACGGTGTGTTGGAGTCTATGTATAGAGAAGGAATGGGATGGGAAGAAGGAGCTACTCTTGCAGTTAAAGCAATAAAAGCAGCAATCGAAAGAGACCTAGCCACTGGAAATGGGATTACACTAGCTGTAATCGATAAGGATGGCTATAGAGAACTTTCTGATGATGAAATTATTGGTTTAATGAATCAGAATTAATTCTCTATTTTTTTAATTTTAGATTTTATAATTTTATAATTTTTTAAACTAGGTGAGTTCTTGTCTTCAGAAGAGATACTTAAAGAAATTAAAAAAATCGTAACAGATACCATACCTCCTGGCGCAGTCATTACAAACATTGACTTCGAGGGCCCAGAAGTTGTTATCTACACTAGAAATCCTGGAATGTTAGTTGATGACGGAGAAATAGTAAAAGAACTGGCAAAAAACTTGAGAAAAAGAGTCATTGTAAAACCTGATTCTGCTGTTTTAACTTCCGAAGAGGAAGCCGTTGAGAAAATTAAGGGTTTAGTTCCAGACGAAGCAGAGATAACCGATATATCTTTTGATCCATCCGCATCAGAGGTAATTATCGAGGCAAAAAAACCTGGACTTGTAATTGGTAAATCAGGACAGACTTTGAGAGATATAACAAGAGTTGTCAGATGGGCACCAATTGTAAGAAGAAGCCCTCCGCTACAATCTGATACAATCAAGGCAGTCAGGTCTACACTTCAGAAAGAAGCTGACGAGAGAAAAGACATTCTCAAAAAAATTGGCCATAGAATTTATAGAACGCAAGATATAAGGTCCGAATGGGTAAGAGTTTCTTTTCTTGGCGGATTTAGGGAAGTTGGGAGATCTTGTATTCTACTTCAGACACCTGAATCAAAAGTTATGCTTGATTGTGGTGTTAATGTAGCTACAAATGACCCAAAAATAGCATATCCTCACCTAGATATACCTGAATTTAAATATATTCTAAATTCCAAGGAGCTTGACGCTATTATTGTAAGTCATGCTCACCTTGACCATTGTGGATTCATCCCTTACCTATACAAGTATGGTTATGAGGGCCCAGTTTACTGTACGCCTCCAACAAGGGACTTAATGACTCTTTTGCAGCTTGACTATATTGATGTCGCATTTAGAGAGAATCACCCCACTCCATATTCAAAAAAGGATGTTAAGAGCGTAATACACCACACTATCCCTGTTGACTTTAAAGAAGTAAGGGACATATCCCCCGACATAAGATTAACTTTCCATAATTCTGGGCACATCCTCGGGTCGGCTATGGTACATCTTCATATTGGAAACGGATTGCACAACATTGTTTATACAGGCGACTTTAACTTTGAAACATCAAAATTGTTAGAAAAAGCTAGTTTTAAATTTCCTCGTCTAGAATCCTTGATAATTGAATCTACTTATGGTGGTTCTCAGGATATGCAAATGCCAAGAGGAGAAGCTGAGAAAAATCTTCTAAAAATTATTTACGATACTATCTCCCAAGGTGGAAAAGTCTTAATACCAGTTCTTTCTGTAGGGAGAGCGCAGGAGATAATGCTCTTATTAGAAGAACTTATGGAAGGGGGGGCATTAGAAAAGATACCGGTATACTTAGATGGTATGATATGGGAGGCAACTGCTATTCATACAGCTTATCCAGAATATCTTTCAAAGGACTTAAGAGAAATGATATTCCACCAAGGTAAAAACCCTTTCTTATCTGAAACATTTGAGAACGTTAAAACAACTGATAAAAGAAAAAGCATAATCGAGGGTCCTCCATGCATTATTCTTGCAACAAGCGGTATGCTTGTAGGTGGCCCATCGGTGGAGTACTTTAAGGCACTGGCAGAGGATGTTAGAAATTCAATTACGTTTGTCAGCTACCAAGGAGAAGGTTCACTTGGAAGAAAGGTTCAGAAAGGCATGACAGAACTACCGATTATGGGATCTAATGGGAAAAATGAACTTATTAATATTAGAATGAAGGTTTATACAGTCGACGGATTTTCAGGGCACTCTGATAGAAACGAACTACTAGAATTCATAAAGAGATTAAATCCAAAACCAGAAAAAGTCATTACTGGCCATGGAGATCCAGCTAAATGCACTGACTTTGCAAGTACTATTTATAGGAAATTTAGAATCGAAACAAAAGCACCAATGAATCTTGAGACAATAAGATTAAACTAGGTATAGTATGGAATTCTTTTATGGTATTTATAAGCAAGGCAATGAAGTCCTTTTAGCAATCTGTGATGAAAACATAATTGACATGGTATTCCATAACAATGATAAAATGATCAAAATAGATGTGAAAAAATCCTTTTATGGGAAAAACAAGGGATGCAAGGAAGATATCTTAGAGCTAATGAAAAATGCCACTATTCTAAATCTTGTTGGAAAAGACATTATAGAAATAGCTATAGAAGAAGGGATTATAAACAAAGAATGTGTTTTGGCTATTGGTGAAACAGTTCATGCCCAAAGAGCAAAAATGTGACTTTCCCCATAAGAAATGATTTAAAGAATTAAATTCTTTTTATATTATGAAAAGCTGCTTTATCTGTGGGAAAGAAGGAATATTGATTGAGGGCAGATGTAGAGAATGCCATATAAGAGAGGCATTCAGATTTTCCATCCCCGGTAGAATTAAAGTTCCTTACTGTAAAAGCTGTAATTCCTACTACACAAATAGATGGAAGTCATTAAATGACAAGCTTTCCTTTTTAAATGAAATTTTAATGAGTAACATCTCTTCTAATCATGAAATAATAATCGTATCTGAATTCTCAAAAAAAGAAAAGAAAACACAAATTAAACTTGACTTCACTGAAGAAGGAAACGTATTCAAAGTAAAGCTTGAGATAAGGCCTTTTCCAGACGATCCTTCTTTTGATATGGGGGTATACACTGAAATTCTTCTTTCAGGTGAGCAGTGTCAGATTTGCTCTAGATTTTATGGCGGTTACTACGAAGCGATATTACAGGTAAGAGGCGAAGGGAAAAAGATAGAATCGAATAAGACGAATTTAATTTTGGAGATAATTGATGATCTTTCTGATAGATTTATCTCTAAAGATAGGATGGCATTTATCGCCAAGATTGAAGAAAAGAAAGAGGGAATTGATATTTACATGGGGTCTCTTTCTGCCGCAAGAAAAATAGCCAATGAATTGCTAAAAAAGTTTGGCGGTGAAATTGGCGAGTCCCATAAATTAATGGGGTTGGATAGAGATTCAGGTAAAAAAATTTACAGAACAACAATCACTGCTAGATTAAAAGATCTTACTCAAAGATACGCATATTACAGGGAACATTTGTATCTTCTTGATATTTCAGGAGATAATTTTAAACTTACTTCTATTGAAGATGGAGATATTTTAAGTATAAAAGGCAAAGAATTTGAAAAAGAACTTAAGAAAGAAGCAATAAGAGTCATTAATAAAGATTTACTTGAGATAATAGACCTCGTTGTAACAGAAGTAACGCCTGAAAGATATCAGATGATGAAAATGTCTGGTGACTATGAGCAATTTTATATCCTAAGGGAGCAGGTTCATATCAAAAAGATTCTTAACGCAGGCGATAATGCTAAAGCGGCTATCGTAGACAACAGGATTATTATTATTGAACAAGAAAGTATTATTTAAAACATTTAGAAAATAAAAAGTTCGAACTTAGTCATTATTCTTTTAAGCAAACTTTATACCTCATGCACGGAGATAATAATGGCAAAAGAAAAAGTTGTTTTGGCTTATTCAGGCGGTTTAGATACTAGCGTTATCTTGACTTGGCTGATTGATGAAGGATACGATGTTATTTGTTTTATAGCTGATGTCGGTCAGAATGAAGATCTAAACGCTGCCAAAGAAAAGGCAATAAAATGTGGGGCAACGAAGGTTTATGTTGAAGACTTGAGGGAAGAGTTTGTTACAGATTTCATCTTCCAAGCTCTTAAAGGAAATGCAATGTATGAAAACAGATACCTTTTAGGAACATCCTTGGCAAGACCTTTGATTGCAAAGAAACAAATTGAAATAGCACAAAAAGAAAAAGCAAAATATGTTGCACACGGAGCAACTGGTAAGGGTAATGACCAAGTTAGATTCGAACTTACTTATTATGCTTTAAATCCCTCTATTCATGTAATAGCTCCTTGGAAGATTCCAAAGTACTTACAACAGTTCCAAGGAAGAAGCGACTTGATAAAGTATGCTGAAGCAAAAGGTATTCCTATAAAGGCTTCAAAATCTAAACCCTACAGCGAAGATGGAAACCTAATGCATTTGAGCCACGAGGCAGGAATTCTTGAGGATCCAATGCTTACACCAACAGAAGACATGTTTGAAATAACAAAATCCCCAGCGGATGCACCAGACAAACAAACAGTAGTGGAGATAGAGTTTAAGAATGGGCTTCCTGTAAAAGTAACTAATAAAAACAATGGCGTCTCAAAAACTAAACCATTGGATATGTTCTTGTTACTAAACGAACTAGCTAAGGAAAACGGAGTCGGGAGGATAGACATTGTTGAAAATAGGTTTGTCGGTATAAAGAGTAGGGGAGTTTACGAGACCCCTGGGGCTACAATACTTTGGGCAGCACATAGAGATATCGAAGGAATTGCTATGGACAGAGAGGTCATGCATATAAAACATATGCTTGAACCAAAGTTTGCAGAACTAATATATAATGGATTTTGGTATTCTCCAGAAATGGACTTTTTAATGGCAGCTTTCAATAAAAGCCAGGAATATATTGATGGAAAAGTAGTAGTTGGACTATACAAAGGTAATGTCATGATACTAGGAAGAGAATCACCAACATCACTTTACAACAAGGATTTATCAAGCATGGACGTTGAAGGTGGCTTTGATCAGACCGATTCCAAAGGATTTATCAGAATTAACGCCATTAGACTAAAAGCACATAAGGTTATTTTAAATAAGAAGACACTTGGATTAAAATAAATTTATTATATTTTTTATTTATAATTTCATTCCTTGTTCTATGGCCATAAGCCAGTTCATATAAGTATTAAAAGAACCTCTTATTGCAGGGATATCATCTGAATCTATTGTTATCTTTAGGACATTGCCCTCAGTTTGAATCTTTGATTTTGTTTTGTAAAATGGTGAACTATCCTCTTCAATTCTTAGGAGCCTCTCTATGTCCTTGGCTTTTTCATGAACGTATACTATTTCAATGTGGGCATCCTTCATAAATCAATATAATCTAAAATCCTTAAAAGGTTTTTTTCACAGATAACAAAATCCGCTTCTTTTATTACCTCTTTATCTTTTGGGTCAAATGCTATAGATAGTCCTGATAATTCAAACATAGGCACATCGTATTTTGAATCTCCAACAGAAATAATGTCATTCTTTTTTAGATTAAATTCTTTCATGATCTGCTTCATAACATTGTCCTTTCTTAGAAGGTCAACTCTCCAAACGTCTCTTCCATTTAGATACCCTTTTTCATCATACTCAAATCCATTTGCCCATATGTTCTTTATACCAACTGACTTACCAACCATTTCTGCCAGTACATCAATACCAGCGGAGACAATAAAAAGATTGAAGTTATTTTCATTAAGGATTTTTATACATTCTTTGGCTCCGTCAATAAGAACAAAATTTTCCAGAGCGGCTACTATTTTATCCTTATGAGGAAGTGTTCCATTTTTTTCCCACAATGCAACATCTTCTCTTATCCATTGGCCATAGTCTATCTCTTTTGAGAAATATCTTCTCATGTTCTCTTTTCTTTTCGTCTCATTTGCACTGAAATATACATGAAGCTTTTCCCATGAGGAGTGAGATTCAATGATTACCCCATCCATATCAAAGACTATAGCCCCTCCCATGATTTTAGAAAAATATTTAGGATATTTAAGACTTTAGAAACTCTTTTATGAGAGATGCTTTCACCTTATTTGTGAGACTTATAGTATATCATATGGATCAAGACGATCCGAAGAAATGCACCGCAAAAAGACTCCTTAAGTTTGGGGAGGTCAAATTTGTTAAAACAGTATGGAGTTTACCACGGGGCTGTATTCTTCTTAATCCTTTTTCAAAAATAGTTTTGTCACCGGACGATTGTAAGTATTCTAATAATGGATTGGCAGCTCTAGATTGTTCATGGGCAGAGGCAGAAAAGAGCTTTGATACTATAAAATCTAGAGTACAGGGGAGGATTTTACCTTTTTTAGTTCCATCAAACCCCGTAAATTATGGGAAACCAGGAAAACTTTCTACAGCTGAGGCTTTTGCAGGGGCATTGTTCATATTAGGTGAAGAGGCTCAGGCTAGAAAAATTCTCTCAAGTTTCAACTGGGGCGAAGAATTTTTTAAAATTAATAGAGAATTGCTTGAAGGCTACTCAAAATCGAAGAATCAAGATGAAGTTTTAGATTTCCAAGAGAAATATTTAAAAGGGATTAAGAACAGAAAAGGCTCTACAGAGGAGATATAATGAAGAACGAGTTAGCAGAAAAGAGACTTTTTCATGTTAAAATTTGCATGAAATGCAATGCGAGAAATCCTTGGAAAGCAGAAAGCTGCAGAAAATGTGGATACTCAGGACTTAGAGGAAAAGCAAAAGAATCAAGAGTATAAAATAGGTAAAAGATCTTTTATTCCATTAACTTTTTTATCCCCTATTTTTATTCCTATAAATTGACACCCTGCGCCCTTAGCTGCTGCTATATCTGAGTCAGTGTCTCCAATAAATACCATATTCTCAATTGGCACTTTTAATAGCTCTGATGCTTTCAGAAGCATATCTGGGTAAGGCTTTGGCCTTTCTACATCATCGAGACACATAACAACATCAAAATATTTGTACAAGTCAAAGTAGTTAAATGTCCTGTCAAGATTAATTCTCGGAGTATTTGTGGCGACACCTAATTTAAAATTCTTTAGAGAATCTAGAGTTTCATGGACTTTTTCATGGAGTTTCATTAAATGTACAGCGTTTCTTTGATTTCGAAGAGCGGCTTCAACTGCGTCCTTTCCTAGATTGTAACGTTTTAGATCCTCTTCTACAGACGGCCCCCAAAAGATCTCTCGGTATGTTTCTTTAGTTACGGGCTCTTTTCCAAATTCAATTAAAGTTTGATTAAAGGAAGTATACCAACTTTCAAAGGAATCAAGTAATACTCCATCAACGTCGAAAACAATTGCTTCTATCTTCATGAGAATAAGGTTTAGAATCTTTATTTAAATTTTTTTATAGTAAATAATATATGTGTAATCTGCTAAAAATTTCGCCTAGCTTTAAATCATGATTTTTCTAA
>LNGD01000047.1 GCA_001587675.1 Candidatus Methanofastidiosum methylothiophilum | reverse complement strand
CAACTTGGCAAACACTGGTGCTTTCCCGTCATCACCCCAAGAGACCAGGTACACCTCACCCTTCAGCACAAGGTCTCTTCCATCTTCCCTTGTATTTTTGAACTCAAAGCTAACCTCACCTACCTCACCCACCATATCTACCCCAACCTTGTTCCCCATGCCTATGGCCTTGTCATTGCCACTTTCACTCTTTACCCCACTCTTCCCTGTTCTTTTGACCGAGAATGATGGGCAAGGGGAGAGCTTCCCAATTAAACCATTTGGGATTTCAGCGACAGTGGATGGAACGTATGCAGTTGCAGAAGGCTGGACATATTTTTCAGTTATGCCAAGAATTGGGTAAAAAGCTTGCCCATGCCTTGGGAGAGTAAGCCAGGACCCAAGGCCGCTCTGGACAAGATCTCCTCCAAGCGTGCAAAGTTTGCCGCCAAAAAGAAAGTAATCATCAAATTTTGCTTGTGGCTGGTATGCCCCTTCAGGAAATGGAATGGTTTTTCTATTTTTTGTTTTCACATCAAACAATAGCAATTTTTTACCATCCTCCCCACTGTAATTATGGCAATACAGGTACAACAAATCATTCTCGAAAGTAATGAAGCTGCTGTCTTTGATAACATCTGGCTGTGACCCATCAAAATAATTGATAAAGGTGTCGGAAGAATTGTTCAATACAATCATGCTGGAATCAAAGTAGTCTACTTTTATTCTTGGTCTGCTTGCTTTTTCTTGCGCATTTGTATAAGCCTCGTAAAGACGGATCATTTTTTCCACATCAATACAGGTGATGTAGGCCAGCAAACCTTTTTGGGTTCCATAATGGACAATTGTCAAAACGTTATTTTCCAGAAGCAATTCCGTTCTTGTTGTTTCCCAGCCGGCAGTTTTTATGCCTTCCAGATTTGCGACCAGTTTGCCATCATTCAAATCATAACATTCTATGCTGCTAAATCCTGTGCAAACATATATTTTCCTATCATAAATCTTGAATTGCCCGGTATTTTCCATAAAAGATTCTGTCTTGATAGTCAATTCTTTGTAGTAATTGCCTTTGGAGCCTATTTTGTAGTTTCTCTTTTTTATCTCCGTGTCAAACGTCCCCTTTTCATTCTTTTTTGAGGCAAGGCTAACACCTACTATGTCTCCATTATCAATTGCATACTGGTCCATTGTGTCCACAATGGTGTTAGTGAATGTTTCTGGTGAGCAATTACCATCCAGTCTATAGAATTGTGATTGTCCGTCTCCCATACTGTAGCCAAAAAATATCTTGCCCCCGGCATCCAGAAATATTGGCTCTTTTGGGAAATGTATCACTTTCACAAGTTTGACCAGGTCTGTGCCCCAGATTTTTATCAGATTTGAGGTTGTGGCCGCGCGAGTAGAATTTGAAACTGCAACTGCATAGTTGTTTACGGTGAAAACGTTCTCGTCAATCTGGAATTCGTGCTTTATTTCAAGCGTATCGATATCGCGTATTGAGTAGCGCAATATGTGAGATTCTTCCGTTCTGCCCATTATCAGAAGGTTTTTCTCAAAAGTGTCATTGATTGTCACTGGAACCTTGAAATCAAACTCTTTTCTAAACAACAGCTTGCCGTCGAAAGAAACTCTTATAAGAGATGGTTTTGGGTCCTTTACCTGGGTTGGATACACCGGGTTGAATATGTAGTCGACATAGTCATCTTTTATCTTGGTTATATTTGCTTTGATTCCAAGCCTGGAGAGATTGGCTGTAATCTTTCTCTCCTTTATACTGTAAATCTCCTGTGTTGAGGCCATATATTCGTCATTGAATGCGACAGGAGGGCCATACAAGGGAGAATATATCACTTTCATGGTTTTGACATCCACAAGCCCTGATAATTTGCCAACTTCACCCCAAAAAATGTCTTTTGAAATGCTGGCTATGGAACTGATTGCAGGTGTTTTCAAACTGGAGACCATGTTGCCAGTGCCCATGTCAACGAAGTCGAGATTGATCTGGCCATCACTCAATGGTTCTTGTCGGATGGCATACCCTAATTTTGGGTTATAGCCACACCATTCCCCAATCAGGAACGATTTGTTTTGTAGCTTTATTATCCGTGGATTACTGGAAAAGAATGTGTCCCAGGAAAAATCTCTGTGCAACACATTGTAAGGATATGGAGTAATTGAAGGTTTTTTCACTGGGAGATCGATGATTTGTGTTTGACCGTAGTATCTGTCATAATATTCCATCATTGCCTGATTCAGTGTCTCTTTTATATTGGTGACTTCACTAAGCTGGCGATCCATTACCAGGCCAGATGGATATTTGTCCCTGCCAATGATAGAAAAATTGCCGCCAAAAACATTGCAATCTGATGGCAGAAATGGTGGCAGGATTTGTTGATTTAGTTCATCCAGACGACTGGCCGTTGCATTTTGGCTGCCAAATGAGAATGGCGCGAAAAATATCATCAGCGCCAGAATTATTGATGTTACCCTTGGCGAAAAAAAGACCAATTTATGCATTTCCCCTCTCCATTTTCAAAATGACCAAAAGCCTTTTTGCCTCTGGAGCAACTCATACCATTATGATTTTATTCCTATTTCTAATACTCTCCGGGCTTTTTTCTGGTTTAAGGAGCAGCACCTACAAGCAAGGTAAAGTAAAATAAATCAATACATTCTAACAAACCAAGTTATTGGCAACTCGGCCGAGATTTTCCAAGGGTCCGCGGTCCGCAGTGATGTTGTCAGGATAACCAATTTGTATGGTATATAGGCAAAATTTTGGCTAAAAATGTTACAAACTTTAGCAATAACTAATATCGATTAGAATAAAGCCAACAGTTTATTGAATAGTTCTTTAAAAAAGAGCTTCATGATTTCAAAATAAATTTTCTTATATAAACATATCTTAGCATATAATTTATAATTATCTAATAAATATTTGTTATAATCGCTCACCTAGGAGGATTAGTGAGAAATATAAGGACATCTTTAATATGTATAATTTTACTTCTAAATACTATTTACTTCCCCGAGTTGATAATTGCTGAAGATTGTGATTGGCCTATGAAATCTCGAGATTCATTAGGATCTTATTCTGTGCCTCCATCTTGTACGCCGCCATATAAATATTTTGAAAAAAAGTGGGAATGGACATCTGATGTGTGCCAAAACAACCGATCAATAGTTGCAGCTGACGATAAAATATTCTGTGCTGGTTTTGCAGGGCTTTTTTGTCTGAGTTCAGAAACAGGACAATTATTGTGGTCTAAAAATGGGTGGCACCATATTTGCCTGTATAATAGGGGCAGGCTATATGTAATTAAAGGAAATATTGGTGAAGATTTAAAAATCCTGGATTGCATTGATGCTACAACTGGTGGTGTTATTTGGAGTGTGAATAGTAGTAATGGCTTATCTTTTGATCCAATACAAATTCAATCATATAACAATAAGCTTTTTATCTTAGAGTCAAAGATAGTATTAACATCAGAATTGGCATATGAACCTGTAGATACTCAAATTCGTTGTATTGAGTTATCATATGGTAATGATTTATGGATATATAAAAATACAAATTTAGAGCATCCATATATCAACATAATTGGCATATATCAAAATAGATTATGGTTATTTAATAATTGCATAATTGCATTGGATATTTGTACTGGTGAGGACTTTGTCTACCTTAATAATATGGTTGGCATTAGCAACGTAGCTATTTTTGATGATGGTTTATTTTGCGTCTATACAGATTATGGAAGTATTTCAACTTGGAGATTAATTAACAATAATGAAACTTTTCTTTTAGAGAACTTAAACGAGATAAATCATGGTACTAAAGATACAATTATTAGAATATATGATAATCATATTTATTGCTATGCATTAGAGAATTACAAATCGGTGCTATATAATTTTGATGAAATGTTAAATTTAGAATGGAAAAAAGACATAGATATATCCTCTAGCAAATCAGAATACAAAATAACGCATGAGATCTTAATGGATGATGACAGAATATACTGTGTCATTACAAAATATACACTAAAATCAAATGTTGTAGATCCAGCATTCTATTCTTGGGCATTTTTCGATTGTTCAATTGATATATATGATAGAGAAACAGGTGATACGATCCAGGTCATCAAGGCCCAGAGTGGTATCGGGAATAATGTGCACAATATTATATTATATAAAAGTAACTTGATAATTAGCGGGTCTTTGAGTGTATCATCGTATTTTACAACAAATGGGCACGAAATCAGCAAAGAAATAAGAAATGATTCACCACATATGAGTAAAGTAAGATTGTTTAATAATAGTGGTAATTTAAGGGCTATCAAAGAAGAGGAATTCGATAGAATATCCATAGAAAATTGCACGAACAAAAGCGAGCCTGGCCTTCCTGTTATGCCAGTTAAGGTTTATAGGTTTTTGCTTCCGCCAGGAGGCGATTTTTTAAACATGGAAATTGTCCCTAATGATGTGATTACTTTACCTGGTTATTATCTGATAGAACCAGGGCAAGAATCAGCACCGGCATTGGCAGACAAGTCCAACTACAAATACACACCTCCAGACAAAAGAGTGTATGAATCAGACACTTTGTACCCACAACAATTATGTGGAAAGCCATTGGTTCAAGAATTTAGGGGTAAAAAAACGGTTACTTTGTCTGTATATCCTAACCAATATAACCCACTGGGGAAAAAAGTACTATATTATCCAAACCCAACATTGCGGTTGACAACAACTAAAGGAGTTTTGGAGCCACTTTCGGATGAAGACTATCATTTACTAAAAGAACAAAAATTTGACAACCCAAAAGTTGTCGAGCTAAATGATCTAAATAACACCAATAACCAGTTTAATAAAACGACCTCTTTGGTAGATCCTATGGTGGATAAAAAAATGATAATTATATCTAGCAGCAAATTAATTGGGATGAAGGATGGACTCATGGATGACTTTGCTGATTATGCTGATTGGAAAACCAAAATAGGAATTCCAACTTTTTGCTATCCGATTGAGCAAATAGAAACAGATTATGCAAAATATGGAAGAGATACGCAGGAAAGAATTAGATATTTCTTAAAAAACAATATTTTGGAGAAAGATATTGGATATGTTCTACTTGGCGGGTCCTATAAAGTGGTTCCAACGAGACAGATAAACCTAAAGCTCGATTGGCATTATCAAAATGGTGAAACAGAATCATATGAGAAATTTGTTTCTGATTTGTATTATTCCTGTCTTGGTTCAGATTGTTTTTTACCGCAACAGAATAGTAATTCTTATGATTGGGACTCGAATGGTAATGGGAGATTTGGTGAAAATGAAGATTTGATTCCAGATTTGGAGCCAGATGTTGCTTTGGGCAGAGCACCAGTGAGTAACCTTGATGATGTAAAAGTATTTATAGAGAAGAACGTCTCTTATTACACACAGCAGAGCAGATTTAAGAAAACCATACTTTTAACTGCCCAGCAACTTGACCAATACACATGGGGGGAAGATGCAGAAGAAAGTTTGGTAACTTCAAAAATAATTCCTTCAGCTTTTGAGATAAATCGTTTATATGATAAAAATCAAGTAAGGGAATATAAAACTGAAGATGTTATCTATAGCATAAACAATAAACTTCCCAACATTGTAACTTATTCTGATCATGGAAGCTGTGCAGGGTGGGGGAAATTTACAAAAGATAATATTGATAATCTGACCAATAAATATAAGTATTTCTTGTGTTTTTCAAATGCCTGCCTGACAAATGCTTTCGGACCAAAAGGATCCTGTGATTATAAAGAGTGTGATAACGCTCCGTGTTTTGGTGAAAAATTGATGACTCATACAAATGGTGGTGCATTTGCATTTGTTGGTAATACTCATTTTGGAACTTATTGCCGGGGTAACCCAACTATGGGCGATGGTTTTCTTAGAGAGAAAACATTTCTACAATCATTATTAATTGATAAAAAAAGCAGAATTGGTGACGCTTTTAGAGAATCGCAATCGTATATGCTAGGTTACTATGGCGAGGATTCTTACACGAATTATTGTAGATGGGTGCATTACGTTTACAACTTGCTTGGTGATCCTACAGCTGAAGTGGAGCCAGCGTCTCAGGAGATTGTTAATACTCCGGTCGGTCTGCGCCAATTAAACAGTGATAATTCTCCTATTTTATTAGGAAGTAGACCTAATACGAATGATGTTATTATTAGAAGCGTGCTCATGAATGACAGCTCATATATGGAGCTTGAGCTATCTTGGGTTGATATGAACGATGTTATCCATGAAGCCAAAAGGTACCAGTCTAATGTTTGCTATTCTGCTCAAGAAGCTAGTATTTATCTAGTGAATCTATTGCCTGGTTATTACAAATGGAGAGTAAGATCAGTTCGACTAACTGGTAACACTAGTGATTGGATTGACTATAGTTTTTCGGCTTATGATTTTTTTATAGACCAACAAGAATCTATGCCAGCTTATCTCACATTAAATCCAAGCCCTTCAATAGAATTATCACCTGGGGCAGGCCAATTATTTATTGCCAAAGCCTATGATAAATTTGGTAATGAATTGAAAAATATTAATGTCAAATGGCGTGCAGATTGTGGAACAATAGATTCAAGCGGGTATTATGCTGCTCCGAATATTGGCAATATAAGGTGTAATGTCTACGGATTTTTGGGATCTCTACAGGTTAAATGCGAAGTGGTAGTTAAACCAATCATGCCCCCTATTGTTGATCATATAATTGTTATTCCAGAAGCAGCCTTAATTCAAATTGGTAAAGAGTATCAATTTAGAGCTGTAGCTTTTGATAAAGACAATAATCCTCTTGATAATATCAAATTTGAGTGGGCACTGAGTAATTCTGGTGTTGGCAAAATAACGCAAAATGGATTATTCCAGGCAAATTACATAGAATATACTACACTTGTGTTTGCTTCATACCAGGATAAAATTGGCAAAGCTATAATTGCAGTGACTAAATAAATCTCTATAAGAAATATTTATAAAAGAAGTATTTGTTTGGGGTTTAATGTCTTACCCATAGAGGCAAAACTATCAAATTCATCTATTGGAAGCAGTGGTTTAATATCATCTAACAGTACACTGATATCATTAGAAGAAATGTAATCACATTTGAGATTGCTAATATAGCCATATAAAATTGTAGCATTTTGGATATTATTTGTTTTTATTAATATATCAATGTAATTCTTTACAGAATCTACAAATTCTTCAGTTATTTCTTCTTTAATTGATAGTTTTATAGCTTCTTTCATATAAGACATAGCTTTATAATGATCTTCTTGAATAAACAAGTTTGCCAGTGAAAGCATGCTATATATTATTTGGCTTATCATACCATTATTTTTGTAAGATTCCAAGACTTCGAGCATGTATTGCTTTGCTTTTTCTGGTTTCCCTTTCGAAATGTAGTAATCCCCCAAACACTCGTAACAGAAAATTTTAAGGCGATTCAATTGATATTTCTCAGTTATACTAAGAGCTTTTGTTAGATATTTTATTGATAGGTCATTGTTTGATTGAAGCAGATTTTGACCAGTATTGGCATAGATATAGGCTTCGACATGAGGATATTTATTCTCAACATATTTTATTGCTTTATCACAAGCATCTGTAAGAACAAGATATGATTCACCATTTTGATGTTTCTTACGGCCAATTGCATATAAAATTCTTGCCATCGTCGTATCGTTGGGCTCTTTTAAAGCTGCAACCTTTGCTTTATATAAAATATTTAAAGCGATATCTCGAGTATTTTGAGATACAAAATGATATGATGAAATAGAGTATAAACAAAAGGCCATACCATCATAGTATTTTATATCATATGCTTTTTTGTACGATTGTGATAGATATCTTATTGATTCCTCCATATCTAAAAAAATTGTTGTCAAACCAGCGTAATCATTTAAACAATCCACAAGAATCTTATCGTCAATTTGGCTGTCGAGATTTATAAATCTCTTATAGTTTTCAAATTGGCTTTTGATAAACCCTTTATTTGCGCAATAAAACCTCATGTTGTAAATAAGATTTAAACCTATTGATTTATTATTAGTTTGATATGCAAATTCTAAAGCTGCCATTATATTGTCGTAATCTTTTTCAATAGCTTGACAAGCAATTATTGTTTCTTTGGATTTTGTTATTTTTTCTAAACCATTCATATAAGATTGGAAGTAAAGCATATGTTTTTGTTTATATTCTTTTATATTAGAACCGAGTTTTTCTAGAGCATATTCCTTAATGGGTTCTAAGATTCTATATCTTGCCTCAGATCCGAACGTAGTTTTTTTAATTATGAAAGAATTTTCTATCAGCTCGGATAAAAGATCGAGCATTTCTGTTGCATCAGTATCATCTTCATGACAAATATTTTCTATCGCATCAAGTGAATAAGATCCAGAAAACACGGACATCCTTTGCAGCAGCATCCTTTCTTTATAACCCAATAATCCATAACTCCAATCTATAGTGTTTCTTAATGATTGTTGCCTATAGTTTGTGTTTATGCTTGAATCAGATAATAATTTAAATTTTTCTGCTAACTTGCTATCAATCTGGTCTACGGATAAAGCCACAATCCTTGATGCTGCAAGTTCAATGGCCAGTGGTATCCCATCGAGCTTTTTGCATATACTTGCAATAAACTTAGAATTACTCTCATTAATAGTGAATGAATTTAGTTTAGATTTAGCTCTATCATAAAAAAGTTTAACAGAATCAAAATTTAAAATTGTTTTTTCGGTTTCACTTGGGTAGTTCATTGGTCCTAAATTGTAGATAGTTTCATATGGCAATTTTAAAGGTTTGCGGGTTGTTGTGAAAATCTTTATTTTTGGGCAATTATCTAAGAGAGTATTAATAATATTAGCTATTGGCACAATTATTTGCTCGCAATTATCGAATACCATAAATAATTCTTTATTCGCAATTGATTGAAAAATGGATTCAATTAAAGGAATTTCAGTTGATTCTGTAATATTTAAATATTTTACTATTTGTTTCAAGATTGAATGATTATCGTTGCATTGAGATAAATCTATAAAATAACAGCCATCACTAAATGAGGATTTGTTTAATTCAAGTACAGCGATCGCCAATCTTGTTTTTCCGATTCCACCAAAACCGGTTATACTAACAAGTCTATTATCAAACAATAGATTGGAGCATGAACGTATGTCATCTTCTCTTCCGATGAATTTTGTATATATTTTGGGTATTTTAAAAGAGTCATTGTTCAACTTATTCAAACCAATTAAGTTAGTAAGACAGGCAAAAAAATTATCAGCATTATCTTTTATGTGCGAACCATTTCTTGTGCTAAGAATATTTTTAGCGTTATCATTTAATTCGTATGGGTCAATCCAGTATGTTGGGAATGAAGAACAGGTATTCTTTTTGAGTGCTTCGGCTAATGCTATATCATATAAACTGGACCAACCAACTACAATAAGTCCCATTGATTTGAATATTTGACTGAGCAAATTCGAAATTCTGCTATCATATGAGGATAATTCTTGTTTTGTATTTTTTGTTATTAAATCCATGTAATCACCATTAATTTTTACAACTAATGGTTTTTTTAAATTTAAAAGAATTGATGAATTTTCGGCCCCATCCGGAGTATTGATAATTTTAGCATTTATATTTTTATCAAATAAAGATTTTTCAATTAATCTGTCGAAATTGGTTGTTATGATGACATTGATATATCCATTTGAAATTAATTTGGCAATTTCTTTGTGGGCTTTAGATGGCAGCTTGTATCCTTGTCTGGTTTCATATTGTGATGGTTCAAAAAAACTTGATAACAACAAGCTGCGCTCAACGGGTGTTTTTGTTAATTTGTTTAGAATACTGGAATAATCTGGCATTTCATGAAATATTTTTTGATACCATTCTATTGGATTATCGACAGGTTTTTTATTGTAAAAAATTGATATATCATTTATTAATTGGCACAATACATCCCACCCAGTTGGCATTTTTGAGGTTTTTGAAACTCCTGAACCAATTAATAAAGCGTAACCGCCTTTATTTGACGATATATTTAACGCCAAAGAAATAATTGGATTGATTTCATCCATTAGCGAGTAATTGTAGCTCATTTAAATTATTAGGCAAGCTTGACATGATTCTTACTAACATTCGTTGACACGAAGTCATTTTTTTAATATTTCAAATTTATTGTTCTATCCCCTTATCTCTAACGAAATAGTTTCAATCCACTCCTGGTCTAGTTACCAGGAGAAACGATCTTGTGATGTCCCTGGTTTCCCTGCACTCGGGTTTCAATCCACTCCTGGTCTAGTTACCAGGAGAAACTTTTTTCAGGCTCTGGTTCATCAAAAGTCCTATTTTGGTTTCAATCCACTCCTGGTCTAGTTACCAGGAGAAACCAAAATAGCCTGGAGCGTGGCTCCGAGTCAACCGGTTTCAATCCACTCCTGGTCTAGTTACCAGGAGAAACGATGCGATCCTGCATCACTGCATCTCAATCTCCAAGTTTCAATCCACTCCTGGTCTAGTTACCAGGAGAAACTTACGTTAGCGATATTGTTGGATTTGCCAGTGGAGTTTCAATCCACTCCTGGTCTAGTTACCAGGAGAAACGTGAAAGTGACCTTGCCAAGGCTGTAATCAATGGCAAGTTTCAATCCACTCCTGGTCTAGTTACCAGGAGAAACGAAATAAAATTTTCAATTTCTTGTCTACCAACTTTGTTTCAATCCACTCCTGGTCTAGTTACCAGGAGAAACTTCCCTTGTGCCTTATGAAATCGGAGGCGTGGTACTGCGTGTTTCAATCCACTCCTGGTCTAGTTACCAGGAGAAACTTCATG
>LNGD01000046.1 GCA_001587675.1 Candidatus Methanofastidiosum methylothiophilum | reverse complement strand
GCAGTTACATCTATTGCGGCATCTCAAAATATGCTTTTAATAGTAAACCCTGAAATTACGTCATTATCAGACGCTTTAAAAATAAAACTTGTAGCAGAAAAATTGGGAACAAGAATCCTGGGTGTAATAGTAAATAGAGTAAGAGGTGACCCAACAGAAGTTTCTGGCCCAGAAATAGAGGCCATACTAGAACTTAGAATAATTGGAAATATTCCCGAGGACCCAATAGTTAAAAAATCAACCACTTTAGGGAAACCTTTTGTATTATTGGACCCAAAATCTCCAGCTTCATTAGCTATTAAAGATATTGCAACAAAAATTGCTGGTAAGAAAGCTGAATTTGAGCATTCTACAAAATCTATGAATAAACTAATGGGAGGATTCTTTGGGAGATGATAGTATGGCATTCTTAGATGTAATGATAAATAGTTGGATAATAATTTTTGTTATAGCTATTATTAGCATAATCATAAACGTAATCTTAGGAGTAAAAGTTTATCTGCAAAAGGAAGAACTTGAGAGATTACGTGGCGGTAGATTATCCAGAGAAGAACTTGAAATACTAAGGGCACGTCTTGCTAGAATTAAGAAACTTTCTAAATAATATCTATACTTTTTTTATTAATAATTATAATTTTAATAAGTTATTACTATAAGAATTAATTACTAATTCTAAAAATTAAAAATAGTTATTGTTAATCAATAATACCAAAAGCTTTATATATTTATTAAATCATAATTGATATCGGATATTCATAATTAGGTGGAACAATGAAAAAATCCAGTTATTTATACTTACTAAATATAATTTTGTTATCGATATTCATTACAAGCGTTGTTGCTAACCCAGTTTTGGCTCAAGGGGCAATATCAGGAAGAGTAAAGGATACAAATGCAACACCTGTAGGTATAGCTGGAGCAACTGTTGATGCCTATAAAGCAAATGACAATAACGCTTGTCCACCTATAAAAGGCGCTGCCATAACGGATGTGAACGGTACTTATTATATCTACCCACTAGAGCATGGGAAATATCGAATTAGGGCATATGCACCGGGATATAAATCTGATTATCCCTTATCAAGAGAAGCTAATACTTGCATGTCTATGTGTATTCCGGATTTTAATTTTACATTAACTGATACAAATGGTAGTGCAGTAGGGCATGTTTATGAACCTGATGGCTTAACACCGATCGAAGGTGCAACAGTAACTGCATATTACCCTGGAACAGAAAATATACTAGCTACTTCAATTACTTCTAAAGATGGTAACTATACCCTTTCAAATGTAGAAGGCGTATACGACCTTGAGGCATCTGGAGTAGGGTGGTTGCCTAAAAAAGTACGAGTTTCAGTTCCACCATTACCTCTTACTCTTACTCAGGATTTTGTATTATTACCCGGCCCTTATTATGACCCTGATGCAGTATTCCAAGGTTGGATAGAAATTGGAGACCTTACCGTAGTCGACGACTATACTATTTTATTAAAAGATTTACAGAGAAGACACCCTGTAATGCCACCTGAACGAGGAATATTAGAAGTATACAGAAAGGGAACAATGGTCATACAACAGGTCGTTTTGCCGGGAGATACATTGTATGTAGATGATATTATTAAAATAAAAATTAACGAAATTAACGATCATGAAAATGCTAATTATTTTGGAAGATACAAACTTAACATAACTGTTACAAAAAGAAAAGAACCGGAGATATCTATTAATGAAACTACTCTTTATAGAGGAGAAATAGAGGATGTAAATAGAACATTCCTTAGGGGTAGTAGAGAAGGTATTAAAACAGTTCTATTGGGAGATATTGATATTAATGCTAGTTCCGGATCACTTGAATTTGATGGCAATACTTATGATTTTAACGTTGCCCTTGTGAATGGTAATATTCAGTATGTCTACAATTTTAGAGAAGCCAATGGGTCTTTTGTTCAGCCAGGCCAGTTATACGAAGGTGACAAAGTAATAATTGGAAAAGATAACACTTGCAAGAACATACGAGAGTTGGTAGTATATGAGTTAGGCGGAAAGACCGTAATTTGGACTCCAGTTATTCACCCTATAATGCGGCCAGAAGATTTTGAATTTGACAGTGACAATGAAATTGAGAAACCCCAATCCGATGCCACTTTTTGGTATGTCACAGAAATCCAGAATACAGGCGATATACCTGCCAGAAACGTTAAGATACATGTAACTGCAAAAGATTTTACTTTCTTAACTGGAAATAAATGTTACTGTGGTTCAGACAACGAAGCATGTTTAGAAATAAAATATATGGAGCCAGACGAAACAAGGCTTATTGTTTTCAAATACAAAGCACCCCATACAGATTATTTAAAAGTTTCTCCGATTCAAATAGACATATCCTACCAAATGGGATATTTTAATGAAAAAAATGAAGAGGTAGTCCAAGATTATTCTACAAGCGATAAGACTTTGGTCACTATTTTACCAAAACAACCAGAGTTTCAAATTACAAGAAATATTGTAAAACAAAATCTATTCGTGGGGGAAACAACTGATGTTGAAGTTAGAATTAAAAATGTAGGCGATATTACTGCAACTAAAATAAAACTTGTTGATTATATCCCAGATGGTTTTGAACTTATAGATGGTACCGCTACCCTTAATATAGACAAAATGGCAAAGAATGAAACCAAAACATTAATCTATAAAGTTAAAGCATTGGAAATAGGAAAATTTGAATTTAAAACTCAATTATTGTTTGAGGACGAGGCCGGTAAAAAATATAAGACTACTTCAGATATTGAACCTGTTACCGTTTACAAAGAATTCCCAAGACTTGAGATTCTTAAAAAATTAGATAGAGTTACTATATCTAGAGGAGATTCTGTAATTGTAGTACTTGTTGTGAGAAATACTGGTAATAAAATAGCGAGAAATATTAAAGTTTTGGATATAGTGCCTGAAGGTTTTAGATTAATCGACACTCCGAAATTGAAAAAAATTGAGTATACTATAGATGAATTAAAACCTGAACAAGAAAAAATGTTTAAGTATATTATCACTGCTTCATACCCTGGCGAGTATAAAATAGGGGACACTAAATTATTATATTATGATCTGGAAGGAAATAGTTTTGAACATATTGCTTCGGGTACTTCTGTAAGAGTTAATGGGCAGCCAAAAATAACAACTTCTAATATACAATACTTTAACGAAGAATACAACTTTGGCGATTATAAATATGTGGATATTGTTCTAACTGTTACTAATTCCGGGGACGGTATTGCAAAGAAAATTAGCTACATAAATACAATATCTGGGGATATAGAATTAGTTGATGGAGAGCTAGGTGGATTCATTGATACTTTGAAAGAAGGGGATTCAAGAACTACAAAGTTTACTGTCAGAACACTTCAAGAGAATAAAGATAAGATATTTACTATCAGGACTTTATCTGAATTTGAGGATATAGCCGGTATTAAGTCAAAATCAGAAACATCGACAAACGTAACAGTAGGTGGAAGATCCCCAAATATAAATTTAATTAGAGAAGAATCTGATTATGAATCTGATATAATCCGGGTAGGCCATATTATCCCGGTAATTACAATTATTACTAACACTGGAGACGGTGATGCAAAAAATGTTCGCATTGAAGATAAAGTTCCTTCAAATCTTCAAGTTACAACAGGAATTAATTACTGGGGCGGTCAACTAAAACCTGGAGAGAGAGTGACATTAAGATATACACTTGTTCCTTCACAGGGAGGAGAGTACCAGGTAGGTCAAACTTTATCAACATATGAAGATGAGTGGGGTGTTAAAGGAACTAAGACACTATCGCCTACTTTGGTAACTGTATGGGGCCCATCTGTATCTAGAACTATTTCGGCAAATGAAATAGAAGAAGGAGAAACATTAAAGATTACTTATACTATTAAAAACTGGGGAAAAGACGATATTTATGATGTCAAATTAGTAGAAAATCTCCCTCCTGAATTTGAGATAATATCTGGTGAAAAAGAGATTTTGATTGGCGAAATAAAAGGAGGAAGTGAAGTAGCAAAAGTAATTCAAGTTAAAGCTAAAAAATCTGGGGCATATATTCTTGAAGATTCAAAATTTTACTGGAACAATGTTTTTGGAGAGTCCAAATCATTTGATGTTGAAAGAACAACTGTTAGCATCAAAGCAAAGCAAGTTCCTCAAACTACAATACCTAATGTCCCTCAAGCGGTAACAGAAACTATAGAAGAGATAAAGTCCTCACCATATTTACCTTACATACTAATTGTTATTATTGTCTTACTTTTATCGATTGTAGGATACTCAATATACAAATCTTTTAGGTCAAAAAGGCCAACTTCGACACAAACTTCTATCCCTAAGGTTACTACATCAACAGTCGAACCCGATAAAAAAGAAAAGATATCTTCTAAAAAAGGATTCAAATTATTCTCAAAACAAAAACAAAAAACTATCAAATCAGATAAAACAATTCCAATACCAAAACCAGCTCCTGAACCTGAACCAAAATTTGTTGTCAAAGAACCAAAATCTGAAAAAAAATTCGGATTCTTTAAGAAGAAAGATAAAGTTTCATCTAAAAATAGACAACCTATACCAAGTTCTCCAAGTCTTGAAGCAGAAAACAAATTTAAAGAATTTGCAACACGTGAAAATATTAATATTTTATCTGATGAGCAAATAGATAATGAGTTACTTGGTAGAAGAGTTGCACCACCTTCAATAAAACCAAACGGCAAATTCCAAATTTCAAAGAAAAAGGAAGGAATACCTCAAGAAAAGAAGCCATTTTCATTATCGCATTTGTACCATCCAAAGGAATCTGAAGCAAAAAAAGAACTTAGGAAAGAGAATATTAAGAAAGAATTAGACTCCCTAAATATTATTGAAGAAGATTTCTCTACTTTTAAAGATAGATTGAATTACTCCGATAAATCAATTAATGGAATTAATCAGGATATTGAAGCTAAACAGAAAATTGAAATAAGGCCTCCAAGATTAGAATTTAGATCACCTGAAGAGATAAGAAAAGAACTTGAAGAACTTAAATCTACTATACAAGATAAGAATAAAATAGATTTACTTGATCAAAAAGAAATTGAATCTTTAAGATCGGAGATTTCAAAAACTTTGGAAGAAATTGAAAATAGACAAAATTTAGTGAATAAACAAGAACAACATTACGAATCTTATGAAGAGCCACCTACAACAACAAAATTGATGGATAGGAAAGAACTAGATGAATTCCAAAATAAAATATTGAATGAGATTAATGAACTTGAAAATAAAAAACATGTTGAATACGAAGAACCTTTAAGGGAAGTGAAGGGAAGAGTAGTACCAAAGAATGTTAATTTGGATTTGCCCCCTTCAGTTGAAAAAGCTTACAAAGAATACAAACAGAAAAAGAATAACGGGGCACCTGAAAACCCTTTTAATGAGGACAATGGATCATCTAAGAAAAACAATTCATGGACTAATAACTTTAAATATAATCATACCTCGCCCGACATCCCATCTTCAATTAAAGAATTGCTAGATAAAAAACCTACAAGTTCACCGGATAGATATATTGCGACACCAGAATTAAAGGAAGTTATAAAAGGTAAAAAAGAAAATGATAATCATCACTTTTTCTCTGGCAATCCTTCTTCTATACCTGACCCAAAAGAAGTTATTAAAGGAAAGAAGAAAAATCCTTTGTAGTTTTACGATAATCTTTTATAATTAATTCACTCAAAAAATATGTGTTTTAATGTCATACTTCTTAATGAACAATATACCACAAATAAAACCAATAATTGAATCAATTTCAGAGTTTACCGATGAATGCCTCTTTACCCTTAATAACAATGGAATGTATGTAGAAGGAACAGACCCTTCACTGATTTCTAAAGTGGAATTCTTCTTACCAAAAAAGATGTTTGATAAATTTGAGATAGATGCAGAAGAATCTATTGGAGTTAATATCGATGCATTATCTAGAATTTTTAGAAGAGCTGCTCCTGAAGAGGCAGTCGCCATGACAGTTAATTCGAAATCTTCAAAAATGGAATTAACTCTTGAAAGTAATATTAGGAGAGCCTTTGAATTCACTCTTCTTTCAACATCTAATTTTAATATTCCCTTTTTAAATCCAAAATATTCTACCTTTATTGAGATAGATAGCAAAGTTTTTAGAGATATAATAAAGGACATGGCCATTATTGGAGGCACAATCCTTTTTTCAGTTCATAAAAACAATATAGCTATTCTTACAGAAGATTATACTTCAAGGGCTCTAGCAGAGATAGCATCAGATTCAAATTCTATTAGAAAATTTGAAGTTAAAAATACTCAACGTTCAAAATACAATCTAAACTATATCTTAAGCTTCTTAAATGCATTTTCTACTTCTGAATTTTTAAAAATCTCAGTAGGTGGCACAAAACTTCCATTAAAGCTGGAATATCCTATTGAAGAAGAAGGCAGATTTACTCTTTACCTCGCACCAATGGAGATATAGATGAAACTTCTTTTTTTCTTATCTGGGGGACATAATTATCTTGCTAAAAAAGAAGCATTAGCCTTATTAGCTGCCTATGATATTGACTATAAATTGATTTATGAAGAGAAGCAGATGTTAATTCTTGAAGCATTGAACTCTAAGCTAGATTTTTTGTTTAGATTAGGATTGACTCATTTTGTATTGGAGATTATCGATGATTCATATATAGAAGATGGAATAGAAAAGATTTTGTCTAAAATTGATTGGTCTATCTATTTAAATCTGAATAGAACTTACAAAGTCAGGACAAAGCAAAAAGATAATCGGATAGAAAATCTTGAGTTATTAATTGCAAAATCAATATCAAAATTTTTTAATGATAAAATTAAAGCTGATTTAACTAATCCAATGGACGAAATAACAGGTATTCTTTATGGAAAGAAATTAGTAATAGGAAAAAAGATATTTGAAAGAAGTAAAACAGAATTTAATAAAAGAAAACCCCAATTAAGACCTTTTTTTTCCCCAACATCTATAGATCCTAGAATTGCAAGAGCAATGATTAATGTCTCTCAAGCCAAAAAAGAAGTTTTAGACCCATTTGCTGGAACTGGCGGAATCTTAATCGAGGCGGGATTAATAGGTCTTGATGTATACGGAATTGATATAGAAGAAAAAAGCGTGGAAGGAACTAAAATGAACCTTTTAAGCTATGGAATTAAGAACTATAACATTAAATTGGGAGATGCTAGGAATTCCTATGATATTTTTGGGAAAAGTATTGAATCAATAGTTACCGATGCTCCTTACGGCCGTTCAACTAAGGTAGATAAAGATAAAGATAAAATGTACCGTGAATGTTTTATTTCAATTTATGATTCATTTAAGAAGAAATGTGTTATTGGGCTTAATAGAGAATACCCCTTTGATGAAATAGGATTTAATATTGATTTTGTTTATAAATTTAGAGTTCACAAGAGTTTAACTAGATACATTCATGTTCTTTCTAAATGATAAGAATATATGGTATCATTGTAATCTGTCTATGACAATATGTTAATTTTATTAAATATTATTGATAATCAATCATTTACAAGCATTGCTTTTCAAAACTGTGAATTTTGAAATCGGCTATTTACAATTATATATGCGATTGATAGTTGTTATTAAAATAGTAAATTTAAGAAAAATAAAATAATCAAATAAAAATCTATTCAGAAGATTTATCCTTGTCATCGGTAGATACCATTTTTTCCTTTATATCTTCTGGATCCCCTATGTAAACAACTTTTCCATCTTTCATAAAACAAGCTCTGTCACAAACATCGACTACGAAATCTGAATCGTGAGTTACAATGAGAAAAGTTTCACCTAAGACTTCTCTTGCTTTTCTTATTGATCTAGCGACAATTTTCCTTGTGAAAGGATCCATTGTTCCTGTGGGTTCGTCAAGAATAATTATTCTTGGTTCTTTAATCAATACCTGAGCAAGAGCTATCCTATGTTTTTCTCCCACAGAGAGTGCATCAGGCATCTTATTTAAAATTTCGCCTAATTCTTTTGGATCTTCAAAACCCACTCCCTCAAGAACGGATAAAACTTTCATTTTACCTAATTCTTTTGGTAGTTTTATCCCTATTGAATCTGTAAGATTTTGGAGTACAGTCTTATCTGGATAAAGTGTATACTCTTGGTGGAGAATTCCCATGTATAACATTGCTTTTCCTTTACCTAGAAAACCAGGTTCTTTCATATCTACCCATTCATCACCAATCCTGATGTTTAATTCCCCTTCTGTGAATGGTGTAATCCCCGCAATTATCCTTGAAACAGTTGTTTTACCTGCTCCACTTTTTCCAACAAGTCCAAAAATTTCTTTTTCATTAATAGTAAAGGTGACCCCATCTACAGCTTTGACAACCCCTCGTGAGATAGAATAATAATACTTTTTTACATCCCATAATTCAATAATGCTACTTCCGATACCGGGGAATCTCACCTTTTCTTCAGGCAATAGTTTTTCCATGAAAGATTTGACTACCTCTTTTGAACTACCCTCAAGAATGACTTTTCCATTTTCAAGCCATACAGCTTTTTGTGTTAAAAGTTCAATAGCCTCAGGCCAATGTGAAGTAACTATTAAAGACATTCCTTGTTTTACTGATTCAAGAAGAACATTGTGCACGGTACTAGCGGTAAGAGGATCAAGAGTTCCAGTTGGCTCGTCAGCAAGTAGTAACATTGGATTAATAGCAAGTTGCCGTGCAAGTACTATTCTTTGCTTTTCCCCACCAGACAAGTCTCTTGCTATATGAGTCATTCTTTGGATCATATTTACTTTTTGTAGCAATTCTATGATCTTTGGGATAACCATATTTTTTGGAGTGTCAGACCCACTGAATGCATCCTGCATGTTTTCCATTACTGTTTTTTCTCCATAAAGAGAAAATGTACGCTGTAACATTATTGCAGTTCTTTTTCTTATAGGATTAAAAAAAGCAGTATCTTCCCAGAAATCCACTTTCTTTAGTACCATTTCTTCGTTACATCTCTTGCATAATGTTCCTTTTTTACTTGGAAAATCAACTTTCATACATTTTGGGCAGTAGGAGACATTGTAGAACACTTTTCCACTAGTTGGTTTATACTCTTTTGTTCCTCTTAATATATTGATTAAAACAGATTTACCGCTACCGCTTTTTCCCAATAATCCTAAAGATTCTCCTTCCTTTACTTTGAAAGATACATTATCAAGAACTTTCTTATTATCAAAAACAATCGATACATTTTCAACTTCTAAAAGATATTCGCTCAAGTTAATCCCCATTCTTACTATTATGTTGCTGTTTGATTATTAAGTATATTTAAGTTTTTGGATTACGAATATAAATTCATTTATTAAATATCAAATATTCTTTTTTATTTATCTGCATCCTTAATACAAATAAAAAAACGATTATATAAATATATTAAAGTAGGCCCTCAAAAAATGTGGGTAATTTAATAATATGTAACATTAAGCATTATTAATTATATTAAATAATTGAATATCTATTTGATTGGTATAATGTCTAAATTTAAAAGTTAATAGAAACACTTAAATATTATTTGTATGAGGTATCTCTGAAGTCCGTTTAATGGACTTTAAGGAATCTTGGACATGATATCCTGTTTTTGGATATCAAATAATAGGAGGAATACTATATGCCAAAATATAGCGACAAAATAGATTTGTATTCTGATAGGGGTAAACTCGTTGAGAGTGGAGTCCCATTGGAAGCTCTAAGCCCTCTAAAAAATGAGGCAATACAGAGCATAGTATCCAAAATTGTCAGAACAGTTGCTGTCGATCTCAAAGGCACCCAATCAGCACTTGCTACAGGCGCATTAGGCGGGAAAGGCCAAATAATAATGGGTAGAGAAATGAAACTCGATATTGTAGGGAAAGCCCCAGAGATCAAGAAAAGAGTAGAAGAAATCATTAAAATTGATTCAAAAGACGATACTTTAGTAACGCTTTTAGGAAACAATGAAAGAATGTTGGTACAAGTACCAACAAAAAGAATGTTTTGTGAATACACAGTTGGTATGACTGCAACAGCAGCAGCTGTAACACAGGCTATTATTGATGTGTTCAATGTTAGCATATTTGATGCAAATGTTGTAAAAGCTGCAATATGGGGCGCATACCCACAGACCCTTGACCTTAAAGGGGCAAAGATTCAGGCTATGCTTGAAGTTCCTCAAAAGAACGAAGGTCTTGGATATTCTCTAAGAAACATTATGGTTAACCACATTGTTGCCACAACAAAGAAGAATGCAATGAACTCAGCTGCACTTGCTTCAATCCTTGAACAAACTGCAATGTTTGAAATGGGAGATGCAATAGGTCCATTTGAGAGAATGCATCTTTTGGGACTTGCATACCAAGGAATGAATGCAAATAACATTACCTATGAATTAGTTAAAGAAAATGGAAAGAAAGGAACAATTGGGTCAGTTGTTGAGTCCTTAATCGGAAAAGCAATTGAAGATAAAGTAATAACAGTGGATAAGACATTACCTTCTGGTTACAAGGTATACAAGGCTAAGGATATTCCATTGTGGAATGCATATGCCGCATCAGGAATGCTCGCTGCAGTAATGGTAAACTGTGGTGCAATGAGAGCTGGGCAGGCTGTACCTTCAACAGTCTTATATTTCAACGACTTAGTTGAGCACGAAACAGGTTTACCTGGGGTAGACTTTGGTAGAGCTCAGGGTACAACTGTAGGTATGTCATTCTTCTCACACTCAATTTATGGTGGAGGAGGACCTGGTATATTCAACGGAAATCACATCGTTACAAGACACTCAAAAGGTTTCGTTATTCCATGTATCGCTGCCGCAATGGCATTAGATGCAGGAACA
>LNGD01000045.1 GCA_001587675.1 Candidatus Methanofastidiosum methylothiophilum | reverse complement strand
TCGAGTAGGGTGTTTACGAAGGCTTGCTAAAATCAGACTAAATTAGGATTGAAATATAAGTGATAGATATGGTATTTAAACGCTGGGATCGGGGCTAAAATCAGACTAAATTAGGATTGAAATAGATGAGTGAGGCACATGAGTTTAATGAAACACTTGCAGCTAAAATCAGACTAAATTAGGATTGAAATCTGATAAAACTAATAATATTATCAAAAGTGTCTTTACGATACTATTCATAAAAGACCCCATAACTACCTAATTGATACATCTTTTCCAACAAATTTCTTTTTATCTTTAATATCTTTTCTTGAAACAATTTTAACATATGGATTTTCAACTGGGCCAAATAACTCTATAACTTTACCAATTTTTTTCTCTCCTATGTAAGCATCTGCCCCAATGTCTTTTATTCTGACCTTTTTAGACCTTAAGATAAACAAAGGACCTATTGAATGGAGAACTGTGCCCACAGACTTCATAAAAGAAACTTTTATAATGTTGTTTATAAATATTTGGAATAATCAATGAGGTATTAACATGGAAAAAGAAACAGTTGTTATTAGCAAAGGATATGACCCTTTGAAGTATAATGGTGCGGTCAAACCACCTATATTTCTAACAAGTACTTATAAATTCAAAAGTGCTGAGGAAGGAGAATCTTTTATCAGAGTTGCACTAGGACTCGATAAAGGAGAAGAAGGATATGTTTATTCAAGATTCTCTAATCCGAACTTTGATATAGTTGAGGAAAGATTATCTTTGTTAGAAGGTGCTGAAGCGGGGGCTATATTTTGCTCAGGAATGGCGGCAATTACTTCAACTTTACTTGCTTTTGTAAAAAATGGTGATTACATATTTTATACAAATCCTGTTTACGGTGGAACAGAATTTCTTTTCAAAGAATTTTTTGAGAAAATGGGAGTTTCTACTTTACACATCAATGCAGGTTCAGATACTCCAAAATTAATAGATGCAAAGATTAACTCAATTAAAGACAAACTTAAAGGAAAAGCCGTCATTTTATACATTGAAACTCCTGCAAATCCAAACAATGTGATGGTGGATATATCAGCAATAGTAAAAATAAAAGAAAAACTTGTAAAAGAAAAAATTGATGCCAAGGTAATAGTGGATAACACCTTTATGGGGCCAGTATTCCAATCTCCCCTAGAACAAAAAGTGGACATTGTCCTTTATTCCGCAACTAAATTCATAGGCGGACATTCAGATGTAATTGCCGGTGCAGTTCTAGGGTCAAAAGTAGATATATCTAAAATTAAAGCTATTAGAGGGATGATTGGTACAAATGGAAATCCTTTTGATGCATGGTTAATGTCAAGGTCACTTGAAACAATTCACCTAAGGATGCAAAGACAGATGGAAAATGCAGTAGAAATTGCCAAATTTCTGTCAAAACATCCAAAAGTAGAGAAAGTAATATACCCTGAACTCTACAATAAGAAAAGTGAGCAGTACAAGATATATAAAAAACAATGCAAAGGCCCCGGATCATTGATTTCTTTCTATGTTAAAGGAGGTAAGAAGGAAGCATTTAAAGTATTAAATAATGTCAAATTATGTAAACTCGCAGTAAGTCTTGGTGGAACTGAATCTTTAATTGAGCATCCCAAAGCAATGACACACTCTGAAGTAGACGCAGAAACTCTAAAAGATGCTGAGATTACAGACAACATGATAAGACTTTCCGTGGGAATAGAAAACTCAAAAGATCTAATCAATGACCTAAAAGCTGCATTGGATAAAATTTAATTTAAAAAAATAAACTTTCTTTTTACTCAGACAAAAACTCAACGTCTACTATAGACTTTGAAGTATCTAATACCCGGTCTGATTTGAACCTAATTATAAACATAGCGTCGCATCCACTAATGTGCTCGTTGCCAATAGTCAATGATAACTTTCCTTCGAATGGATTAAATCTTTTTACTACCAATGGCATGTATAGCTCAGAAAGTATTTGGACATGAAGTTCCCCTTCATCTATTAAATTTCCATCTTTGTCTTTTAGTTCTAAATTGAGCTTAACGTAGTTATCAAGAATTTTCGTACTGTATATGTCGGTAAAAGAATCAGGTTTATTGGGTTCAAATACATAATGTTCAACTTTCATAAAATTCCTCTTAATAATCAAAAATTTAAAAGAAAAAATAAAATATTTAATATTTACTTTAGTGCTTGGTCGACTAACTGTATTAAGTCAACAACTTCTATCTTAGAACCAAGTGCTTTTGCACCGTCACCAAGATTTGTTACACAGAATGGACATGGGGATACAATCTTCTGTACTCCCTGAACCTTCTCTGCTTCCTGTACTCTTGTCTTTGCAGTTTCAAGAGCTACGTCGGGGTAAGAGGATTTAATACCTCCACCTGCACCGCAGCAGAAGGAGTTGTCTCTGTTTCTGTACATTTCCTTAAATTCAATACCGGGTATTGCTTTAAGGACATTTCTTGGTGTGTCATAAAGACCTACTTTGTCAATCTGGACAAATGCGCCTTTCCACATTTTCTTTCCTTCCATATCGACTTCGTAGTGGTTCATGTGTCTTCCCATGTGACATGGGTCGTGATATGTTACAGTAGCGTTGACTTTGTTTAATTTAAGTCCGCCCTTTTGCATCTTTTCTTCAAGGAATTGTGATGTGTGCATGACTTTAGCCTTTAGCTTTAAGCCCCACCATTTTTCGTATTCCTTTGAAAGAACCTTGTAACATCCAGCACAAGCAGTGACAACTGTCTTGAATCCGTGGTCGTTGATATAGTCAACATTGTGTTCAGCAAGCTTCTGTGGCTCGTCTCTTAGACCAGCCCTTAGAAGTGGTGACCCACAGCAGTATTCATTTTCTCCCATAACAGCCCAGTCTTCACCAAGTTTTGTTAAAACACTAGCTGTTGATTTTGCGATTTCAGTTCTTCTGTAGGATGCTGTACATCCTGCGAAGTATACTGTGTTACCGTCTGTCTTTAAGTTCTTTACATCTTTTAACCAGTTAAATCTAGAACTATGTGTTTCGCCGTAGGGATTGTGGTCCCTTATAATCTTTTCTTGGTATGCTTTCTCTGCTTTTGTTGGTCCAATTCCCATGTTAATCAAGTGATTTCTCATCTGTTCTATGTAGTCAACTATCCATGGCTTGTAGTCAAGGAGACACTGGCTCTGACATCCACCACATACTGTACATGAGAAAACTGCTTTTTGCATATCTTCCTGTATTGCTGGGTCTGTTAGGTCTACCTTGTTTTCAAGAATTGCATGTCCAAGGAATGACTTGGATCTTGAACCAAAGTAGGAGTCTAACTTAAAGTATTCTCCTTGTGGACAGATTGTTGCAAATGTAGGTGGAGGCCCATAAGAGTAAGCTGACTTACATGTTCCACACTTTGAGCATTTTCTAAAGAACTGTGAGTAAAATTTTAGATCTTTAAATTCTCATTACCTTACCTGATATTTACCTGGATTCATTATATGGTTGGGGTCAAGCATGTCTTTGACCTTCATTATAAGGTCTACGTATCCTGGGTCGGCTCTCTGATTAATTTCTCTCTGGTATGCGACTGGTGGCTTGTATGGGATACCTCCTGCGTCAAGAAGTACCTTTAGACATTCAACTATACCATGAGCTGCGTTTGCCTCTTCAGCGGGTCTGTCTCTTGGGAATGGTGTCATAAGTCTTAACATACCGTAGTGTGTTCCTCTGTACATTGTTACTCTTACTGCAGGTGATAAAGCTGGGCTTAGTTTATTCATATAAATGTCTTTCCACTGGTCATAGACAATTGCCCACTTGTTGGATGGTGTGAATGTACCTGGCCAAGATATACCTCCTCCTCCCATCTTACAGTAGTTCTTTGTTGAACCTACAATCTGAGATGGTAACTGAGTTCTTCCTCTCTTTGATTCCTCAGGAACTTCAGTTGCATCTATTGTGTTGCCTGCCTTTCTTTCGCTGGCTATTACTTTATTGAAGGTATCAATCTTGTTTTCTAATTCTTTTTCAGTAAATGCGTACATGACACAATATCCATTCCATTCTGGTGCACCCTTTGGTTTTTCAACGAAGGGGTATGGAATTGGTACTTGACTTAGCCACCATGAGATAGCTGTAAAGTCATCATGATATTCGTATTTACTGAAGTTTCTCATGAACTTTTCCATGTCTACTAAGTTCTGTGCTGAGAAAGTTCCAATATGTACATAGTCAGGTACTGGTGGTGTAAATATACCAAGCTTTGTAACTATACCAGTAGTTCCAAGCCATCCCTGGAACAATCCATCAAGTCTTGGCAATGGTAACAAACTGTGCCAGGCGTCAGGTCTAATAGCACATGAACCTACTCTAGCAGTTTCTCCTGTTGGGAGAATAACTTCCATACTTGTGATTTGCTGACTGTTAAGTCCGTATCTACCAGTAATACCTCCAATACCGTGGTTAATAGCGGCTGCAAGTACTGAGGCAGATGGTGGACCTACTGGCCATCCAAATCTTGCTTTTACTTTGTATAATTCTTGTGCCAATTCGGCGTGACTTACTCCTGGCTCAATTATGGCATACCTAGACTCTGTGTCTATCTTTAATATTTTATTCATTCTCTTGAGATCGATAACGATACCACCTTGCTCTGGTATGCAAAGTCCACCAATGTTTGTACCGGCTGTAAATGGTACTATTGGTATCTTCTCTGCATTCGCAAGTCTAACTATGGATTGTATTTCTTCTACCGTCTGTGGAAGAACTACATATTGTGGCATCTTTGGTCTGACAAAAGACATATCGTATGAGTAACACCAACAGTCGACAGGACTGTTAGAGACCCACTTTTCGTCGCCAACAATTTGAGTCAATACTTTGTATATTCTATCCTTTTTGTCCAAAAAGACTCCTCCTGGATTATTAGATAAGGTTTAAAAATTAACTTACCTTATCCGATTGTCAATCTAAAAGACCATTTATATATTTTTCGGTATTAAATGTTAGATACCTTAATAATTTATTAGAAATAAAATTAAACAATTAACAATTATTTAATTTAAAAGAAAATGATTAATATTATTTTTTGAAAATTGTTCATTATAAAATCTATCTTATTTTTAAAATAATTATATTTACTAAGGAACAATGTAGTATTTTTCCGAAAGATTAAAAAGGAGATATTTTACTCATGAGATTTGAACTATAATAATTTGAGGTTATATAATGTCAATGGGAATTGCATTTGATATAGGTACAAGTGGATTTAGAGTCCAACTAGTCGATCTTGAAACTAAAAAAGTTTTACGAACGGCCATCACTTTAAGGCACCCTTTACCAGGTGCCAATGTCATGGACCATCTTAATTTTGCAATTAAAGTCAGCGAGGAAATTGCTCATAAATTAATGATTGACGCATTTACAAGAATTCTATCCCAAATGAATATTGATATTACTAAAATAGAAAAAATAGCAATTTGTGGGAATCCTATACAACTTTCTCTTTTTGAGGGAATTAGCATCAAAGATTTGGCATATGCAGATCCAAAGTTTCTAGAAGCCGAAAATATAAAGCTTCAACCAAGAAATGCTAAAGTTGTCCCTTCACAGGAAATAGGTCTCAAAGGAATGGATGCAGATATATTTATCCCTCCTGCAATTAAACATGAAATCGGTGCTGATGCTCTTGCAATGATGTTAAAGAGTAAATTTCTTGACAATAAAGAAATATCTTTAGTAACGGATTATGGAACAAATGCTGAGATGGCATTAAAAGTAGGTGACAAGATTTTTACCGGTTCAGCAGCTTCTGGACCTGCCCTTGAAGGTCAAGAAATATCCTCTGGAATGCTTGCATCACCTGGTGCTATTTCAGACGTCGTTCTTGACTTTGGATGGAATACTCTAGTGCTTGATGATAACATGATGGCTCAAAGAGTTAGAGTTTTAGATTTATGGAAAGAAGAATTTAGGGGAAAGAAATTATCTAATGTAAAGCCTATTGGCATTACTGGAACTGGAGTTATTTCTGTAATTTATGCTGGTCTTGAAACTGGAGTCATAGAACTTCCATATATCTACACCAAAACTAGAAGGTTAAGATTGGATGAAAATATTTATTTCACTGAAGAAGATCTTAAAGAAGCTGGGAAGGCAATTGGGGCAATAAGGGCTGGCCATCTTACTCTTGCAGAAGAAGCAGGGATTAAACTCGAAGAAGTCAAAACCATGTACATGTGCGGAGCATCTGGAACTTATGTCGACGCAATGAAATCTCGAAAAATCGGCCTTATACCTCCAACAATTGAGAAAGTTTATCAAGTAGGGAATACTTCATTATTACTTGCTTATGATGTCTTAGTTGGAAATTACACATTAGAGGAACTTCAAAAACTTGCTGATAAAATAAGAAGTAAACATATCATGTTTGCAACTTCAAAGATATTTACTGATGTGTATGTTCAAGAGCTTGCATTTTGGGAACAGGGAATGTCTTTAGAAAAATATAATGAAATGCTAGCACTCAAAAATATTCAACCTTTGCCTAAAGTTAAAGGAGAACTAGAAGTTAACAAAATGGTTAAAAGAGACATACCTGATATAGGTGAAGAATTAAAAGTAATAGATCATATTGGGGTGGAATTATTCGCCGAATTTGAGCACTGTCAAGGTTGTGGTAAATGTGAAAGAGTATGCCCCGAAAGAGCTTTAAAGGTAGAAGACTTAGGCAATGGGGATTTCAAAATAAGAATACTTTCCGAGAGATGCAATGGAGAAGCATGCCTTAAATGCCAATCTTCATGCCCCTATAAAGTATTTAAATTTGAAAAACTTACAGAATCACTTGATAGGTGAAGTTGTTGGACATTTGGAATAGGATTAGTGAATTATCTGGGAAACAACTTGAGACCACTCTTAAGGTATGGGGAGTTGACATAACGACTCCTAAAGAGCAAATTATTAGTTCTCTAAAGGAAAAAATGGGAAATGAGACTAATATTGAAGCTGTTTTTAATACTTTATCTTTGAAGGAAAAAGAATTTTTGGGTATTTTGCTTATGGCTGGTGGAACTAAAAAGCAGCAAGATGCTCAAAATATCTTTATAGAGAAATATAGTTTCTGGACTTTTGAAGAAGTAATAAAGACTCTTGAAATATCTCTCTTAGTTTTAGAGGGAATTGAGGGAATAATAAAGACTTATGTTGTCAATCCTTTATTAAAAGATAAATTAATTGATATTTTTAAGAAGGTACCAGAGGAAACTGAATTTGAAAATATCGTGGTAAGGAAAGACAAAAATTTGTTACTTTCTGACTTAATTATATTTCTATCTTTCGTTGCAAAGGAAGAACTGAGATTAACTGCAAAAAAGGAAATTTCTAAAAAGGACGAAGAAAGATTAATTGAAAAACTCCACATAAAGAATGAGTCAAGATTTCAATTTATTGAAAGTTTGGCTCTTGATTTTGGATTAATTAAAATATCTGGAGATCAATATATACTTACTGATAAAATAAATGAGATACTTCCCATAAGCGACGAAGATTTAATTAGATTGTTCTTTAAGTATATATTTTTCGGCCTTGAAAGCATTGAAGGATTTAAACGAAAAGAAATTTTCATTAGTAGAGTTAATGAACTTAACATAAGAATAACTCTTGATGCAATAAAAAATTCTGAAGTTGGAAAAAGTATTTTCATTAAATCATTTATAAAAAAACTTCAGAATACACTATTTGATGAAAAAGATGAAAATCGTTGGATATATTTCGATGAAAAATTCTTTGAAAAAGTTATATCTGATTACCTCTTGTGGCTTGGGATAGTTGACGGTGGATTTAAAGATGGAAAAATGATTTCTTTTTCACTCACAGAATTTGGTAAGGAACTTTTAACTTCAGAAAGAAAGGGTGCTAAAGAACCAACAATATACCTTGATAAAAGCAAAAGACCAGAGCAGAAAAAGATTTTATTTATGACCCCAAACTTTGAAATATCTGTTTTATCCGAAGAAATTGACAAAATTGCATTATTTGACCTTAATAGATTTGCAGACATAGAAAAGGCTGATGTTGTAAGCTTGTACAAAATAACTTCAGAAACAATAATGAAAGGAATTGAATCGGGATTTTCTCTTGATAGAATCATACAATTCCTAAAAAAATACTCTTCTAACGATATACCTCAAAATGTCATTTATCAATTAAGAGATTGGGCGTCCAAATATGGTAAAGTTCAGGCATTCAAAGGTATTTTCTTGGTAGTTAATGATGTGCCTCTCTTTTTAGAAATAAATAAGAGGATAGAGAATTTTGTAGAACGAACAGTCGAACCAAACTTAATCATGATACTAGAAGAGAACATTCCAAAAGTAAGGGAGATATTAGAGAAAAATGGAATTTTCATACAAATTCATATTGAAGGTTATGATGAAAAGAAGGAATCTTTCCTAGAAAGGTCCTCAGAAAATATAGATTTGAAATCAGAAATTAAATCTATCAAAGAGGGATACCTTACTGGACTTAAGAAAGAGGACACAGAATTCTTCTTTAGAGAAGAAGGGTTTGAGAGAAGTATGGATTTAAGGCCTAATATTACAAGAGATTTAATAGATGCTTCAAAAAGAAGAAAATCAGTGTTATTATCTTATTTTGATCTAGATGACAGGGTTTCTAGGACTTCAAGAGTCAATCCTTTGGGAGTTGTCGTAGCAGATAAAAGGTACCTTATTGGTTATGACACAGCCGAAAAGTGTATAAAAGCATTAAGGATCGATGTAATCTCAGATATTTCTATTGAAAATAATGAATTCTTGAGACCGGATAATTTTACCGTTAAAACTTGGTGGAAAAAGTATGGAAGGGACTATTCAGATTCTAAGAAAAAAGATGTTCAATCATCTTAATAAAGATTACAAAATATATTTTGTCAATTCTGCAACATTTGGTCTTTTTTCAATTCTTTTTGATTCAAACATTAGTAATATTGGCATCCCCGATCAAGGAGGATTCAAAGGATTTATAGAGATACCGAAACTATTGAAGAAAAAAAGTATTGAACAAACTACTAAAAATGGAGTAATAATCCCAAAATTCAAGAAGGATTTTGATGTTTTCTTGTTTACTTCCATTTCTGGCCACATACAGTCTAATCCCTGTAAAGATATCTGTAAAGATTTAATGGATAAAAGAATCATATCAATCGAAGATATATCTGGTGTATTCCCGGATAAAGACTTCGGCTGGGCGGATGTAATTTATTGCTCAACTGGAAGTCCTAAGATACTTGAATGTGGGTATGGAGGATTTGTTGGAATAAGCACAGACATTAATCTTGAAGAATCAGAAAAACTTCTTTGCTATTCAAAACTTCCTAAAGAATATTTCTTAAAACTCTCTAACGAAATAGATAATGCAGAAAAAAAAATAAAATCAATAAGGAAGATGGCAACCATTTTCAAAAATACTTCGATGGACATCCCATATTTAGATTCAAAATCCCTTTCTGTATTCGTTAGACATAATAATCCCAGTAAGATACTTGAACAGCTGAATAAAGAAATAAAACCAAGAAAAGGTAAATCCTTATTTACTAAGTGCCCAAGGTATGATAGAATTAAAGAAAATGGATTTGTTATAGAAACTATTAAACTATATGGGTCTGGGATAGAGGAAGTTAAAGAAATATCAGAAAAGATAGAAAAGATTATTTCCTGAGTTTATACAAGACAATCCCTATTGGTATAACTAAAAATGCCAAGTAATAATACGGGAATTCTTTTCCAAACTTATTTTCTAATAGGATGCGTATATTTGATTCATTTCCGGATGGAGAACTAAAAATATAGACTTTATTTTTGTTCTGTAATGCGTATCCTTTGCCCCAAGGAGATACGTATCTAAATCCTTTAATGCCCTTATATGAATAATTGCTGTAATCTTGTATTGTATATCCTCCTTTTGAGTTTATAAACTCATTTAACAAAAGTGAAGCAGAGGCTTCGTCGTTACATATAAACTCCATTAAATTCTCATCAAATCCTTGAAAGTAGATTCTATACCCTTCTTTGATTAAAGGCCTTATCCCCTTTGGGATATCACTATCATTTAATGGAACAATTAAGGAAGTAAGCTCTGCCGAAGCAACAAAGGCAGAAAATAATAAGATAAAAAAAATTAAAAATATTTTTTTCATAAACCATATCTTGATAATTAGTTTAAAAATTATTTGGCACAATTTTTATATAAATAGAAAATACGATTCTTTTAATGAAAAGAAGAACGCATATCGCCTTAGGAATGTTATCTACTGGAGTAATTTTATTAATTTTGATTGCTTTAGGCGTCAGACCTGAAATGCCGATTGGTGATCTTATTATCCTTGGTGGAATATTTGGTATTATACCAGATATAGATATATTGATTAGAAAGCACAGAAATAAGTTTACTCATTCGATTCTTGCATCGATTATTACTTTTCTAATAATTTTTTTACTTTCAATTATAAAACCTGATATTTTAATATCTAATTTTTTTACATGGGACTCTGCACTGGTGGCAGCGGCAGCTGTTTTATCGCATAATCTTGCAGATAGTTTAACCTCATGGGGAGTTCCTCTTTATTTCCCCATCAGTAAAAGACAACATGTTCATTTCCCAATAATAGGTGGAACTGTCCTATTAATCTACGATTTTTCCTGGATAACTCTATTTTTAATGGTTGTCTTGGTAATTCTTTCACTGGCTGGTAATGCATTGGTCAGAGGTTTATTAACCTGCAGTAGATGTAAACAGCGTGAATTAGGTTGTCCTGCGGAAAAGTTATTTCAGGAAAAATAAGATGGTGTTATGTAAAGGGGATAAGTTTATACCACTCAAACAGTTCCTTACATAGTATTATGTTATTTTTAGCTATTTTAATGATATGTCTATTTGATAAATAAATTAGTAACAAAAAAGAATAAAAAACAGACAAAACGTCTGTTTA
>LNGD01000044.1 GCA_001587675.1 Candidatus Methanofastidiosum methylothiophilum | reverse complement strand
CTAGCAATTAGCTGTCTCGTCATAGAAGTACTTACTGGATACCCCATATAGTCAGAGTTTGCCATAATCGCCATCGGAATCCATTTCTTTACAAATTCCTCTTTTGCATCTATTATAATTGGTTTAATTCCTAGAATTTTTGCTTTTTCAAAAGCGATATCTATTTCTTCTTTTCCTTGCCCAACGTCAATCATTATAGGAACAATTTCCTGTGCATGATAAACTCTTTTTAAGAGTTCTATACAAAGGCAGGAATCAACACCGCCTGAGTAGGCGACTGCAACTTTTTTTGTCGATGGTATATCGACACCTTCAAATTTTTTTAGTATTTCTTCCATATCTAAAACCTTTCTTTGAATTTTGGAGTGCCTTATAAGAATAATGACTGATATGTATCAGAAATAAACTATAATGTACAATAATGAACTAATAATGGTTATTATATTTTTTTTACCACTATATTATTTTCTTTTTTTCAGTAAATATTATAAGATGTAGTAGTAATAACTTACTATTACTTATTGGCATGTAGGGGAATAATATGGTCTATATCATAAAAAAGATGGTAAAAGGGGAAATATATTATTATCTTAATCATTCAGTTAGACTGGATGGTAAAGTAAAGACTCTTTCCCATTATCTTGGAAAAGGCCCATTTACACAGTATGAAATAGAATCTTTATTAAAAGAAAAGTCTCAAATGATACTTCTAGAAGCAGAGTTTCTTAAAATATTTTCAAGGAAATTAAATTATAAAGAGCATTTGTTGCCTCTATCTTTTATCAATATCCTTGAGAGATTAAAAGAGATAAACAGGATAATGGCTCCATTTAACAAGAGTTATTTTGAGAAATTTGAGGATAATTTAAGGCTGAGATATGTCCACGGTTCAACAGCTATTGAAGGTAACACTCTTTCTTTGAGAGATGCACAGTTGATTTTAGAAGAGGATACACCTGCAGGTAATACTTTAAGAGAGATGTATGAGATTTTGAACTATAAAGAACTTTTCAAATTTATGAGAAGCTACACGGGCGACATCAATCTTAAACTAATTTTAAAAATTCATGAAACACTAATGAAAAATATCGATGATGAAAACGCAGGCGCCTTAAGAAACATTGACATTTCTATTTCTGGCACTGATTACGACCCAACACCTTCTCCAGTTATAGAAGATGAAATAAATAGCCTGATTGATTGGTACAAAGGAAAAAAACATTTTACTCCTCCTGTAGAACTTGCTTGTGCATTTCATCAGAAATTTGTTGAGATTCATCCTTTCATTGATGGTAATGGTAGAGTATCTAGAGAATTACTTAATTTTATTCTAATAAAGAACAATTATCCAAGGCTGGTAATTCCATTTGAAAGAAGAGGTGTATATTTGAGATGCATAGATATTGGAAATACTGGGGATCTAATTCCTTTTATTATTTTTATATCTGGGCTATTAATAGAAGATTCTTTCAAGCCGGTAGCAACTTTCTTTGAGCAATTAAAAAGTAAAATAATAGATGAAAATTATTCTTCAGAAATATCCTTGGAATTAGATAATACTATTAATGACTACAAAGAAATACTAGACATTATTAAGGGAATGGAAGGAAGAATAGAAAAATTGAATTTGAGCGAATTAAGGAAAGGAAAGTGGAAGTAATTAACAAAATATTTAAATAGCTCATTTCATAATAACTTTCATGAAAAAAATTACCTTGTTTTTAATAATAATGTTGAATTTATCAATAATTAGTGTTTATGCCGATGACCCTACTTGGAGTTTTGAAACTGGTGACGATGTAGCCTCAGTAGTTGCATCTTCTGATGGTGCAAATATTGCTGCAGGTTCCTACGATAATAATGTTTATCTATTTAACAAAAATGGCAATCAGCTTTGGAAATTCCAGACCGGAAGCAACGTAGAGTCCGTATCTATGACGCCGAATGGACAGTTTATTGTAGCAGGGTCTTGGGATAAAAGAGTTTATTTGTTTAATAAGTCCGGACAGAAATTATGGGATAAGGAATTATCCGACCAAGTATTCCAAGTTAACATTTCTGTAGATGGTTCTTATATAACTGCAATAACTAAAGATTATAGTATTTTTGTATTGGATAGAGATGGGAATATTTTAGCTTCTTATGACTCTAAAGATCGATTAGCGACCTCATCTGTGACACCTAACGGAAGTAACATAGCCGTTGGTACAAAAGATAGTAATATTATCCTATTTTCTGGACCTGTTAATCGCTTATGGGAGTATAAGACCGGAGGCAACGTTCAGTCTATTTCCATGACTCCAGATGCTTCTTTGATAGCAGCAGGTGCTTATGACGGCAAAACATATTTGTTCAATAAAAATGGAACTTTAGTATGGTCTAATTCCACTGGTGACGCATCTCATTTAGTTTCAATTAATAAAACTGGGAATAGAATATTTGCTGCTGACCTTAACGGATATGTTTATCTATTTGATTCTACCGGGAAGCAACTACTAAAGAGAAAATTACAAGACAAAGCCAATGCAGTTTCTATGCTTCCAAATGGAGACTATATAGTTATAAGTTCCTTAGACAGGACGATCAGCTTGATAAATGGCTCAGGTGCATTGCTTTGGAGTAAAGATAATGATAGTTTATCTAATTCAATTTTCTTAACTCCAGATGGAAAATTAATCGTTGGTTCTAAAGATAACAAAATATATTCTTATGACTTGAGCTCTTTCATACAATCAAAACCCCAAATACCAAAAGATACTACTCCGCCAGTCGACACAACTAAACCAACTCAAGATACTAAACCACCATTAAATGAGGATAAAAGTCCTCCAACAACAGTACAAGAACCTGAAACAACAACGTCTAATGGCAGTTTCCCATTAATTTACATAGTGCCTGTAGCGATTGTAATTGTAGCTGCCGTAGCCTTTATTTTCCTGAAAAAAGGAAAAACACAAACTACTCCTGTAACAATCAAAGAGGCCGCCGTTAAAGAAGAATTGAAATGTCCGTTTTGTGGTTCACCAATTGAAAAAGGAACAAAATTCTGTGGCAGCTGTGGTAATAATCTTAAAGGGAAAATTGAATCTAAATGCCCTCATTGTGGATCTTCAGTTGGAAAAGACAGTAGTTTCTGTCCCCAATGTGGTCAAAAAATTTAAAATAAAAAAATTTATTTTTCTTTTAAAGCCTTAATAACTTCATCGGCAATCATTATTCCTGCCCTTTTCTGGGCTTCGTGAGTTGAGGCACCTATGTGTTGAGTAAGGACCACACTATCATACTGAAGTAATTTGCTGTTTAATGGAGGCTCTTCTTCAAATACATCGAGTCCTGCACCAAGAATCTTTCCTGATTCGATAGCTCTGCAAAGTGCTTCCTCGTCTATTATGCCTCCTCTTGAGGTATTGATAATAATTGTGTTATCCCTCATTTTTTGGAATTCTTTGTCAGAAATCATATGTCTTGTGGATTCAATAAGGGGGACGTGTAAAGTAATGACATTGCTCCTTTCAATTAATTTCTCTAATGTAACAGGTTCAGCATCACCGCTTCTTATTTGTTCGTCAGTTAGCAATGGATCATAAGCAATCAGACTCATCCCACAAGCCCTTGCTATCTTGCCTACGTTTCTCCCAATTCTTCCAAACCCAATTATACCTAAGGTCTTACCGTTTAATTCATATCCCATAAGAGATTTCTTTTCCCATTTCTTCTCTCTGGTAAGTCTATCTGCCCTTGCTATGTTCCTTGAAACTGCAAGCATCAATCCAAATGCAAGCTCGGCAACAGAATCAGAGCTAGCTTGTGGCGAATTTACAACTTTTACCCCTAAACCTTGGCAACACTTAACATCAACATTATCAAGGCCTACACCTGCTCTAGCAACAACTTTAAGATTTTTACCTTTCTTTATTATATCTTCAGTTATATTGGGTTTACTTCTAATGATAACGCCGTCATAGTTTTCTATGATTGATAACAGCTCTTCCTTAGAAATACCTTTTTTTATGTCTACATCAAACTCTTTCTTGAGTTTGGATATGCCTTCTTCTGCAATATCCGAAGCAATTAGAATCTTCATAGTTATCCCTAAAAATAGTCTGTAAAAATACTTAAATAGCTTTGTGTAAATTTAATTAAACATGATAGACAAAAAACTTCTCGATATTTTAGCATGTCCTGTTTGCAAAGGCGATATAGTTGAGGATAAAGAAGAATTATTATGTACTAAATGCAAGCGAAGATATCCTGTAAGGGATGGTATACCTATAATGCTTGAAGAAGAAGCAAGAATCTGAGTGAATTGATGGACAAAAGAACAAAAATACTAATCTATTCCTTTATTGGATTTTCTATTAATCTTTCATATATCGCAGGTAACTTATTCATTTCAAATTTTGCTGAATCTTTAGGCGCGTCTAAATCTTTTATTGGGATTATTAATGCTATACTCCCCCTATTTTCAATATTATCTGCTTTTTTATTTGCTAAGAAAGCTGCAAAGGCTAGGAAAAAACTCCCCATAATTAGATTTGGATTTGTGTTAGGACTAATCTTTTCTGTATTCCTTTTCTTTTCTAATGATAAGTTTTGGATATTATTTCTTAGAATGGGCATGGGGGTTTCTTTTGGCGCAATAATAGCTTTGACAGATTCACTAGCTACTGAAATAGACATTGGTAAAAGAGGGAAATACTTTGGGATATACAGCGGTGCAAGCTGCTTCGGCTGGGGAATAGGTTCTTTACTTGTAGGGCTTGTCGTAACTGAAAAATATAATAATGCTTTTTTGATTCAAATCTTGTTTTTAACAATAGGTTTAATCGCAACTTTTTTTGTCACTGAGAAACACACATCTGTGGATTATTTTGGGCTTGACTTTGAGGAATTTAAGAAATTTTTTCCTTTCTACAGAACTTTAGTTCTTAGGCATTCAGTAGCCACTGCTATATGGGCCTTTTTGCCTTTGTATTTAGAATATACGTTAGGATTTGATAGATTCTTTGTTTCCTTAGTTTTCTTAATCAACAATTCCGTCCAGTTAGTAACAATGCCTCTAACTGGCCATTTATCGGATAGAATAAAGAGAAAATATTTGGTGCTTACAGGCCTTATAGGTTCTTTGATTTTTATATATTTATTCACTCAAGTAACTGATTTCGTTGAAATACTGTTTTTACAGATACTAGTAGGATTTTCATGGTCTTCACTTTACATTGGGATTTCCTCTCTTGTTGCCGACGCATCAACTTGGAATGAAAGAGGCGAAGCCATGGCTGGACTCAATATCTCAATAAATTTCTCAAGCATAATGGGCCCATTAATTGGAGGAATTATTTATCAATTCTCAGATTTTTCTATGATGATTTATGTATTAATGCCGATGTCTATCCTTGCAATTGTTTCAGCTACTAGATTAAAAGAGACTAAGAAATCCCACAATATTTATAAATAAATTTTTTGTTTTATCTTCATGGCAAAAAAGAAAAGTAAGAAAAGCCCTCAAATTTCTAAAAAAACTTTAAGTCTAGTTGTTTTAGTGGCCGTGATAGGAGTGGCAATGGCTTCACTCTTCTATGTAAATTATTTGGGAAATCATGCTTTTGATATAAAAGGAACGCCAAATACAATCTTATATAATACTGATAATAATCAATCTGTTAAAGTTGTATCTTATGTACAAGGTGACCCTCTAGTCATAATGAGAAACATGTTCACTGAAGATGAAGTTTCGAATGTTTATTTACTGTTTAAAGCAATGCCTGGCTCTGTGCCAGAAAACTCAAGTTTAGTTAGGGGTGTAGCTTCAATTAGTGAGGGTGTAGGAAGAACAAAAGGCGCAATTATATTTGCGAAAGAAATCACACCATGGCATAAATATATGATGGGGATTAAATTAATTGGATCTCCTACAAAACCAGTTATTTACATGAAAACCCCAAACTTAGGAGCAAAAGATACTAAGATAGTCATATTAAACGAAGGAGTTCTAATAGTTGAAACTAATAACTTCGAAAATGTCATTCTATTATCTGACTTTCTTAGAACAGTTATCCTGGGTACTTACTAGGGGGTTTTAATGAGAAGATTAAATCTCTTTGACTTGGCAATAATTGTCCTAGTAGTGGCGGCACTGATTTCCTTTTCTACTAAGTATCTTGAAAAAGAGCCTGTCGATGAATATACATACACAGGCTCACAGATCTATAGCGCAGTCAGATTCTTTGATTTTTCAGACGGCAAAGGATTTAGATACCTAGTGAGGGTAAATGGATCGTACACAAGCGACTATGCACCTTTCAATGAAGAAGGAGTTGTCATTGGAACTTCTCAAGGTACATTTTTATTGAAGTTAGAGGATGGCAGAATTTTAACTGTTGGCGGAAGAACTGCCTACAAAGAGGACATAGCCTCAAAGGAAATAAAAGTTAGAATGTTAAATGGCTCAGCAGTTCACTATATGCAAAAAGGATTTGCTGTCAACAATTTAAATGAAGCAAAATCTTTAGTTCAGAATACCTCTCTATTCCTTGGTAAATATAATATAATCGACACAACTGTTACTGCAAACATCGCTATAGATGGGGACTTTCCTAAGAGCATTACTTTCGAGAAAGAGTTATCCGACAAAATAGCAAAAGAGATTTTTTATCTTAAAGATGTTAAAGTAAGCTCTTCAGAAAATGGAATAAATCTATATGTCAGTGGCATTGGAACAAATGATTTTGAAAAGCTTCAATCAGTTCTTTTTCAATACAGTCCAAAAAGATACTATTTTTCTGATTTTAGGGCCGTTGTGCTAACTGAAAATATTCCTAAAGATGACATATCTCTTATTGAAAACAATAAACTTGAAGAGATAATTGGAGATATTCATGTGAGGATTTAGATGAAATATATTAATAAGATATTTCCCTTCCTTGAAAAAGAATTTTCAGAAAGCATTATCAATAAAGTCTCTCTTAATTTCTTCAAATCACTTGAGAAATTTCCTTCTTTTCCCATAGAGATATCTCGATTTGATAGGCATCTTGAAGACTCAAAATTCCTTAAGTTCTCTCCAATTATTGTTGTTGTTTCAATCCTACTTTTTTTTAGTTTTTCAGATCACCCTTTATCATATATGGGAACATTAGTTTTGCTTTTGGGTACGATTTCATTCTATATTGGCACTCTAATTAACATACCCAAATTTAAGAAAATAAAAAAAAGTTATTTCTGGCCCCTCTTGATAATCTTTTCAGTAATATTTCTATTAAGCATAGTACAAATAGAGGCATTCGGATTTTATGTAAAATTGAGTCTTCTGCCACTTCTTCTCATAGGTATCACAGAGCGGGATAATAAAGATTTTTTTGTTTCACTTTTAGTCATTAATCTTGTTATTTTATCAAATGGATTTTGGGCACTCTCTTTTCCATATATTTTTATTAGTTTAATCTATCTTTTCTTGGCCTATAATGGTCGGGCAATTACTTACTTAGAAGATAATACTTACAATTTAATTTTCATATTACTCTCATTAGGGACGATCTTCTATCTTTTAGATCTAGTGATTGCCGGAGGAATCCCATTGCTTGATGTACAGGCTAGAAATTCTTTGGATCCAACTTTTACTATGATGGCGCATCTTTTTCCAATGGGAGCTATACTATTGATTTCCTATGTAGGTCTCACTAAAAAATATACCTACAAAAAAGCAAGGTCTATTTCAATATTCTTTACACTTTTATCACTATTATTAATGGCACTTTTGGGGTATAGGACTCAAGTGATTTTTGTATTATTTGGGGCACTAGTTTCTGGAGCCATAGTTGGAATATGGAAAAAATCAGAACTTTTTGTTATGGGTGGTGCAGCTGTACTTTCATTAGTAGCCCTCACAATCATAAGGGATGTCCTATTAGGAGTGAATCTTTCTCTTTTTGAATCTTTGATAACTAGAATTAGCCTTACTACCGATGTAATGGATATACTTTCAAATATGGGCGGACTTTTTGGCATTACAAATGGGGCAATCCACATAGCAACCCATCCTTATCTTGCTAGGTTAATGCCTGGCGTTGCATACTCCCCTAGAAGAATGATAGCAGTCTTAGTTGGGGAAAGATCAGTTTCCGTGACCTCAACAATATTTGGTCCTTTGACAATTGACTTTGGGGTGCTAGGGGTAATCTCTTTTATGGCATTTCTCGGATTTTTCCTTTCAAATCTGTATAAGATGTCCAACAAAACAAATGGAGAAAGGAAAATCCTCCTTGTAGGCCTCTATAGTATGGTGCTAAGTTATACTATGATTGGGATTGAAACAGGCATACTTGATTTAGAGGTTATTTTATTATTCATTATTTCATTATGTTATCTACTTTTTATAACTAATAGAAAAATTATTTAATAAAAAATTTCCGAAAGATTTAAATATTTTAAAGAATTTATAAAAATAGTGATAAAAATGAAAATGAACAAAAAAGGAATTAAGATTCTAAGATCCCTCCTTGCAATCAAAGGATTCCCACAGAAGAACAAGATTGCAGAAGAAACGGGACTTTCAATACAGACAGTTACACCTTTTATCAATAAAATGATTGACGATGGCATTGTAAAAGGATTCTCTGCAATAATTGAACCCGATAAATTAGGTTACCATCAAGTTCATTTTCTCTTGAATATCCAAAAGGGCACAAATGACGAAGCAATGAACTTCTTAAAGAACATGGACAGAGTACTTTATGTGACCTCTGGATTTGGAAATTCTGACTGTCAGTTAGTTGTAGCTATACCTGCAGACAGAACAGATCTTATACCCGGATATATGGAAGCCATGAGGCAGTCTGGAATATTTAAGAGTGAAATGAGCATCCATGTAGTTACAAAGAGTCATTTCCCGTTACCAGATTTCTTAAGAAATGAAGATCTAGATTAAAATGGTGCAAAGAGATGCAAAAAAGATTAGCTTTAGTTTTAACATTAATTTTTATTTTTGCTAATTTCAGCCATATTTATTCTGAAGATTTAATCAAATGGAGATATCATACTGCAGATGATATCAAAGAGGTAGCTCTAGGTGACGTTGATGGCGATGGGCGATTTGACATCGTTATAGGATCAGGCAATTATGTTTATGTTCTTGATGTTTTTGGTCAGGAGATATGGAAAAGGAAGACTATTAACTTTGTTAATTCCGTGTCTTCAAATGATCTTGATGGCGACGGCAGAAGCGATATAGCCGTTGGCCTTATTAATAATGGAATTGAAGTTTTTAATTCGGATGGAGAAAAACTCTGGGAGTACTGGATGCCATCTTCAATTCAGAAAGTAATAATTAAAGACATTGAATCGGATGGGTATGGAGAAGTTATTGCTATCTCTCATAATCAAACTTTTGTTGATAATGCGTGGGTTGTACTCAACCATGATGGATGCGTAAGATTCCAAAGTAAGGAGTTCTTTTTCCCAAATATTGAACTGCTAGGTTATTATAGTGGAACAACTAAAAAATGGGAGGGCGACGATGAATTAAGAACCCTTCTTGCCGAGGATATCAACGGTGATGGGAACACCGAGTTTATAGCAACTACTAGGCTAAATGACATTTTAGTATTTGACTATAATATGAACTCACTTTGGGGATATCATTTTGATTATCCAATTACTTCTGTGTCTCTTGGGGATCTTGAAGGCGATGGATTTAAAGAGATTCTTTTAGGAGTAAATAAAACACTAATCCTCTTGACAAAAGACGGGTTCTCTTTAGATGAATACAAGTTTGATGGAGATATAGAAGCTGCAACTGCATTCAAAGATGAATTCAATACTTCCTATGTAGTAGTTGGTAAAGGCAACACTCTTTATGCATACGATTCTTCAAAAGAATTGTTTAATTATAGATTTGATGATACTATAAATCTCATTTACTATGACAATCTTGATTATAAAAATGAATTTGAAATCATAACTGGAACAGATGACGGTGCATATGTGATTAGCCCAAAAGGAAAGAAATTGTTTACTTACAGAACATACTCTCCGGTAAAAGAAATTTTTGCCGTTAATCTAAACTATAAAGGAGAAAAGGAATTTGTAATTGGGTCTACAGATGTTGACGCAATAACTTACAAAGAATTTCAAGAAATTCAGATTCCAACAACAAAAACAAATCAGCAAGCTATTGAAGCCACACTAAAGAAAGCAAATGCTATTTTCAACACTGGAAAAGCACTTTATGAAGCTAGAGAGTATCAGTCTGCTATTGACAGATTTAAGGAAGCAAGAACTCTTTACCAATCTGTTTCTAATAACGAGGGAGCCGCAAATTGCGGAACTTATATATCCAACTCAACTCTTTATATCCAGGCCAAATCTTTTGAGGACCAAGGATTATTGCTGAAAAATGAAAAGAAATATGAAGAGTCAAAATCAAATTACCAAACAGCAAAGGATATTTATTCCAGCTTGAATGATAATGTAAAAATACAAGAAATGGATCAGAAAATAACTGAACTCGATGATTTAATCAAAACAGAAGCACTATTTCAAATGATAACGTATGTTGTCATAATCGGAGGAGTAATAGGGTTAATCATTGGAATATTGTTGTTCCTCAGACGAAGAAAGAAAAAATCCAAAGGTGCTTAATTGATAAGGGAAGAGATTAAAAAAAGAGTTGAAAAACTTGAAAGTATAGCTATTAATTTTGAAAATGAAGGTTATTTTCAAGACTCAGCTGACAGTTATGTAGAAGCTGCAAATTTCCTTGTCGAAGAAAAAGATTTCTTTTGGGCCGCCGAGGACTTCAAAAAAGCTGCAGAGTTATATTGGGATTCTGGAGATGTGGAAAGGGCTGAAACTCTTTTTAATACGGCAATAAGTTACTATTTGTTGGACGCCGAATATTACTTAAAACGTGATGGCTATTTTTGGGCTGTTAGAGATTACAAACTAGCAGTCCAATGTTATGAAAAATGGCTCAGCATGATTGGAAGAATCTAAAAAATCTGATAGTGGGCCCGGGGGGATTTGAACCCCTGACCGCCCGGTTATGAGCCGGGCGCTCTACCAGTCTAAGCTACAGGCCCAAAGAAGCGCCGCCAGCAGGACTCGAACCTGCGACCATTCGATTAACAGTCGAGCGCTCTACCTACTGAGCTATGGC
>LNGD01000043.1 GCA_001587675.1 Candidatus Methanofastidiosum methylothiophilum | reverse complement strand
CCTGGATAAACCGTCCTTTCCGGGTTTGCACAAATTTTAAAAACGCGAAAAAACAAAGGCCCAGGATGATCAGCACCACCCACCAAAAATGCACAATCGTGTTATAAATCAGCAGCAACAACTGGGTCGGGAGAGGCAACGCCGTATCAAACTTGGCAAACATATTGGTAAATTTGGGGACGACGAACAGGACAAGAAAAACAAACCCCATAATCAAAGTCGCAACCACAATCAGGGGATAACGCATCGCGGATTTGATATGGAGCCGGACCTTTTCATCATGCTCCCCCAAGGTCGCTAACCGCTCAAGAATGTGGTCCAGCTTTCCCGCCACTTCTCCGGAATGAATCATATTCACATAAATCGAATTAAAGACCGACGGGAACATCGCCAACGCTTCCGACAGGCTGGAACCGGCCTCGATTTTCCCCGCCACACGGTCGATCACATCCCTGAACATAACGCTTTCCGACTGATCCCGGATAGCATGGAGACTCATCAGCATAGGCAACCCGGCTCTCTGAAGGGTGAAAAGCTGCCGGGTGAACATATTAAGTTCGGCAAATTTAACCCGCGGGGTACTCTTTAAAATCCCCATGATGGCCCAAACTCCTTTACAGACTGCCATTTATTCCGTCATCGTGACCCGGAGAACTTCTTCCGGAGTCGTCACCCCGTTCCGGACCAGCTGCACGCCGGAATCCCTCAGCGTTTTAAACCCAGCCTTCTTGGCGATTTTACGAATTTCATCCGCCGAGGCGCGGGTTTCAATATTCCGCCGGATCTCTTCACTAATAAGCAACAACTCAAAAATCCCGGTTCTCCCCTTCAATCCGGTACCGTCACATTCCCGGCACCCCTTTCCCCGGTAAATGTGTTTGAGTCCCTCCAGATTAAAATCGGAAGACAGCGCGCCGCTGACCTCGACCTTGTCTTTGCACTTATAACAGATGGTCCGCACCAACCGCTGGGCCAGAATCCCGATCAGCGACGTTGATAACAGAAAAGGTTCAATGCCCATATCAAGCAGCCGGGAGATCGTGGACGGAGCGTCATTGGTATGGAGCGTGGCAAAGACAAGATGGCCGGTCAAGGCCGCCTGAATCGCGATGTCAGCCGTTTCCCTGTCCCGGATTTCCCCCACCATAATAATGTCCGGGTCCTGTCTTAAGATACTGCGCAAGCCGGTGGCAAACGTCAGCCCCGCCTTCGGATTGATCTGGGTCTGCCGGATGAGAGACAACTCATATTCGACCGGGTCTTCGATGGTCACGATTTTCTTCTCGACGGAATTAATTTGCGTTAACGCCGAATAGAGCGTTGACGTCTTCCCGCTGCCTGTCGGGCCGGTAACCAGCACAATTCCGTACGGCCGGTTGATAAGTTTCTGAAAAGCCTGCAGCTCATCTTCGAGAAATCCGAGTTCTTTCAGCCCAAGGAGGACAGCGGACTTATCCAAGACCCGCAACACAATATTCTCCCCGTGTATCGTCGGGAAAGTCGAGACCCGCAAATCCAGTTCCTTATTCTCGATTTTAAGCCGGATCCGCCCGTCCTGGGGTTTGCGGCTCTCGGCAATATCCATTTTCGCCATAATCTTGACCCGGGATATGATCCCGCTCTGGATTTTCTTAGGCAACATCTTAAGTTCCTGCAGGAGACCGTCCACGCGCAGCCGGATCCGCACGCCGTCCTCTTCCGGTTCAATATGGATATCCGACGCGTGATCCTTAACCGCCTGGGCGATCACGATGTTCACCAGCCTCACCAAAGGGGCGCCGGCCCCTACTTCCGTGACCGCCTCCTGCGCTTCTTCATTATCAATCGATTTAACAATATCATCAATGGAACTGCCGATGCCGAAGCTCGAATCGAGAAGCCGACGGACGCCCCGTTCTGAAACCAGGACAGGGTCCACATTTTCAATCTTGCAGATACGGCGGAGCTGGTCTAAAGCCACAATGTCCTGGGGGTCCACCATCCCGACGGTGATGTTGTTCCCGATCTTAAAAAGCGGAACCAGGCTGAACTTTAAACAGACTTCTTTGGGGACCATGGCGATGATTTCCGGGTCAATGATATAGTCGCTTAAGTCCATGTACGGGATACCCAGGGCATTAGCACGCACCTTAACAATATCTTCCTCCGTCACCAGCTCAAGTTTAATGAGCGCCCTCTCAATATTCAGGCCGCTCATCTGCGCCTCCTGCCGGGCGTACTCCAGCATCTTTTCCGTGATCAACCCTTCTTTGAGCAGGAGGTTCACCACTTCTCTATAACGGCGCAAATCTTGTTTTGTCTGCATCATGATTTCCCGTCCTCTGCCCTCTGCAAAATTACGATGAGGGCGAACCGCTCGGTTTCAGCAGGGCCTTCACTTTATCCATTAAAACCTGCTGATCAAACGGCTTGACAATATACGCGTCGGCGCCCACGGCCATCCCGATCTTCATCTCCTCGGCGGAAGTCCGGGCCGTCAGGATGACAATCGGAATTTTCCTGTATTTTTCGTCGAACTTCAGCATCCGGCAGACGCGGTACCCGTCCACTTTCGGCAACATCAAATCCAGGATCATAATATCCGGTTTGCTTTGCCGGGCTATATTCAACGCCTCCTGGCCGTCAAAAGCCACCATAACCTCGAAATTGTTCGCCTCAAACATCATCCGCAGGCCAAACACCATATCTTGCTCATCATCGACGATCAAGACCTTCTTACTCATAATACAACCTCAACTCTTTCGCCAGCATCTCCCGCTGCTTTTTATCCAATCCCGTAAATTCAATACCAATCCGGTAATAATCCAAAAACTGGGTCATGGAGTGATCTTCAACATGGCTGACCCACGCGACCCGCCCCTGAACTGATATCTCCTTACGAATTTTCAATAACGAAAACACCAGCCCGACCTGCTCGTCTGTGGCCAACGGGGCCTGCGTGATCAGGCAAATGCCCCCTAAGGACAAGTCCTGGGTGTCCGCGACGAGAGTCTCCCCCGTCCCCTTGGCAACGCAAACCCGCACATGGTATTTAACGCGCTTATAAAGCCTCATCTCCGAGCCGATATATAATTCTTTGATGTGAAAATTCTGGCTGTCAAACTCTCCCCGCACCGATTCGCTGGTATAAGAAACCAAACCCAACGCCATGAAAATTTCATTGAGCGAATTCTTGAGAAAATAATTCTTGACCCTCTGCCGGATCAGGTCACAAAAAATCGGTTCCTCCTTAACGGCGTAGGGAAAAACAACGCTGACGGCCCCTTCTTTCAAATTCGTGACATAAATATAATCCCCCTCCGAGAACCGTTTGAAAGCATCCTTGCCCGCCTGGAAAACAATGTTATGGATATCCCTGAACAGCTTCTTTGTGTCGATATCAAGCCTTTTCCGGAAATCCTCAAAATTGACAACGAGCAGATTCACCAGGCTGACTGACTTTTGTTTCTCAAGCATAGCGTTAATCTTGGTCCGGACTTTCGGGGGCAAAATATTCGTTGTGTAAAAACGGGGCAAGGTAAAGAAAAACCGGCTGCCTTTCCCCTCCTCGGACTCAACCCATATTTCACCGCCATGTTTCTCAACGAGAGCCTTCACGATCGTCAAGCCCAATCCAATGCCCTTACGTTTCGCGCCGTCACCCGTTGACACCTGCACGAAGCGCTCAAAAATTCTGAACAGGTCTTCTTTCGGGATACCCGAGCCGTTATCCAGAACCCCAACCCGCACTTTGGACTTTAAAACTTTCACCTCCACCACGATCTTCCCGTGCGGGGGAGTAAATTTAATCGCGTTATTGATTAAGTTGGTGATAATCTGCTGGACACGCTCCGGGTCCACAAAGACCGCGATATCCTGTTTGGGCATCTGGTATTCGAGGGCAATCTGCTTTTCCGCGGCAAACTCCTTAAAAAAGGGCGCGCTGTCCAGCAAAAAGTCTTTCATCTTGATCAACGAATAGCTGAGGCTGAACTTCTGCCCTTCGATCCTGGAAATGTCCAGAAGTTCTTCAATGATATGCTGAAGGCGGTCAATATTATTATTGGCTTTAACCAGGAGTTCCCGCTGCTGATTATTGATCGGCCCGGCTGTTTCATCATAAATCAGCATAAAAAGCTGCTTGATAATGGCCAAGGGTGTGCGAATTTCATGCGAAACCGCGGAAATGAAATCGGATTTCACCCGGGTCATCTCCTCGAGCATCAGCAACTTCTTTTCCATCGGCAGCCATTTGTCACGCAGATGTTCAAACTGCATCCGTTTGGACACGTCCCGGGCAATTCCCATGACTCCAATGCACTTCCCCCGATGATCAAAGCGCGGAATCAACGTCGTTGAAATATAAAAATCCTCTCCGGCGGCCGAATGCTCTGGAACTTTGTCAACGCGATCAATAATGGCTTTCCCGGATTTAATAACACGCTGGCTGTCCTTTATAACTTTTTTCGCCAGACGGGGCGGAAAGATGTCCCAGTCGGTTTTTCCAAGGACTTCTTCAGGGGTTAAACCCAACCCCTTGGCCCCGGCCGCGTTTATAAAAACAAAACGGCCCTGAATATCCTTGAAATAAATCGCGTCCGGGATATGTTCCACAAAGTCTTCCAAAAGACGCTGGCGAAAAATCTGGGAATGTTTTTGGTACGCAGTTTTCTTTTTCACGGATTAAGGATCAATACAAGCATTAGACCACATCATAAAATTTCTTATTCGAGTATTTGTAACAGTATTATTTTCCAAGAGCTTCCATAATATTATACATTGGGTTTACTTCGAGTAAACTTTTTTAAAATTTTTTTCACGGGAAGCAAGTAAAAAACAGATACCGGGCGAGCGGATAGCGGAAAGTCCGTCAGGGGAAAACACACAGGAAGAGACAACGGGGAAAAGCTCAATCCCACAGCAGTTCTTTCATAAGCTTCAAAAGGAAGGTGTCGTCATGCGGTTTCGTCAGGCACGCATCAGCCCCGACCTGCTTACCAAGCCGACGGGTCTCTTCTCCGGCCCGGGCTGTCAACAGGATGACGTTAATGTCTTTGTATTTATTATCAAATTTTAACATCCGGCAGACATTAAAACCGTCCAGTTTGGGCATCATAATATCCAGGACCATCAAATCCGGTCTTTCGCGCTTAGCGGTTTCAAGGGCGGACAGTCCGTCAAAAGCCGTAACAACCTGGTAGCCGCTGTTGCTCAACCGCAAAGAAAGACTGTGAACGAAATCAGGCTCGTCATCCACCACGAGAATTTTTTTGGTGCGCTGCTGGAGCCGCTGCCTGATTTTCCTGAGCAGGTGCGCGGACTTAAACGGCTTCACAATATAATCATTGATCCCCTCCTGCCGAAAGACATCCTGTTGATTGGGCAGGGACGATAAAACAATAATCGGAGTTTCCTTGATATCGAAGCGGGCTTTAAACCGGGCCACAAATTCAAACCCATCCATAACCGGCATCATGATGTCCAGGATAATAATCTGCGGCCGCTTTTCTTCATAAACGGCCAACCCTTCCTGCCCATGCACCGCCACAGAGGCCTCAAAATTATTGCGCGAAAGGACACGAGACAATAAATGCCTTGTGACAGGATCATCATCGACAACCAGTATTTTTATTTTATCTTCCGTCATTGAACTCTTTTTCTTACAGGAACTCCCCGACCTTAATGATTAAAACAAGAACGCAAGCCGCCCTATAATATTCTTATGCGTATTGTGATAAATATTCCACGCCTCGCTGGTACGGGCGTGGCCTTAAAAAACACTGCAGGGAAGGAGATTATTCAGCCACGGCGGGTTCGTCCTCTTCTTTTTTCTGTTTTTCCAGAATTTTCTTTACCAGATTATGTTTCTTAACAATCTTTTCATAATCCCTGGAATCTTTCTCAACATATTCTTCCGCTTTAGTAAAGAATTGGTCGACTTTTTCATAGTCTTTCAATTTATAAAAGACATCCGCCAAAGTCACGTACGCCGGCCAGTAACTTTCCTTGACAAGAACACTCTGGGAGGCGTACTCAACGGCTTTGATAAAAGCTTCATTATCGGAAAAACTGAAAGAATTGAAAAAGCCTTTTTCATAGAAAGCCCGAGCGGTGTTGTTCAAGAGTTCAGCTTCAAAATCCACGTCTTTAATGCTTTTTTGTTTGACCCGGTCGATCGCGGCAAAATACAAAGCCAACGCCTCATCGTATTTCCGCTGATCCACAAGCTTCAGCGCATCCTCATTCATTTTCGTCACGCCGAGGGTCGTTTCAGGCTTGTATTTTTTAGCCACTCTCCCTTTCTTTACTTCCCTTTCTTCAAAGATAAGGATCTCCCCTTCTTCGGCTGACCAGGTAACCATAGGCATCAGCAACGACAAGAGGACAAAAGCACAAAACACCTTTCTCCCTGATAAGAAAAACCCCGTATTCATCAGTTTCCCCTCCCTGTGATTATCTGTAACTTTGCAGGACCTTCATGTAATTCGCCCGCTCAAACGCTTCCGGATGCGGACAAGACTTCTGGCTCAGGATTCCCCGCATCTCCTGGATGGACGCATACTCGTGCTTATCCATCCATTGCTTTAAATCATCCAATACAATTCTAGCATGATCTATCCCGTTTAACAATAAAGCCGAACACATCATGGTCACGTCCGCTCCGGCCATAATCATCTTCACAACATCCCAGACATTATGGATCCCGGTCATCGCCGCTAAATTGGCGCCCACACGGCTGTAGAGAATCGCTATCCAGCGTAACGTGAGGCGATTCTCGAGAGAAGAACTCAGCACCAGATTAGGCGCGACCTGAAGGTTCTCGAGGTCCAGGTCCGGCTGGTAAAACCGGTTGAACAAGACCAGAGCGTCCGCCCCGGTCTCGGCCAGTTTCCTGGCCACATGGGGAAAAGAGCTAAAATAAGGGCTCAATTTAACCGCCACCGGGATATGAACATTTTCTTTCACCCGTTTAAGGACGCTAAAGTACCTCTCTTCAATCTGGGTTCCGTTAATAGCCGGATCAGTAGGAATAAAATGGATATTTAACTCCAAAGCGTCCGCGCCCGCAGACTGTATATCCTTCGCGTACCTGACCCATCCCCCTGACGAAAATCCGTTTAAACTGCCGATAATGGGGATATCCACCGCGGCCTTAGCCTTGGCGATCATCTGCAGATACTCGTCCGGCCCGAGGACATAATCCGTCAACTTAGGGAAATAGCTGAGCGCTTCCGCGAAACTCTCGGTTCCCTGATCGCTGAAATACTGCGAGGCCTCAGCTTCCGAATTCAATTGTTCTTCAAAAAGAGAATGGAAGACCACGGCGGCAATGCCGGAGTCTTCCATCATTTTTATGTTATCCAGCTTTTCGGACAGAGGCGAGGCCGCTGAGACTAAAGGATTTTTGAGTTTCAAGCTCATATATTCTGTCGTCAGGTTCATCGGCCCCTCCCCCGGATTCAAAATAACAACAATTTAAGAATTAGCTTCGCTCTGTTTCGATTCCATCGCCTGCGCAGCCAGATGCTGATAAACAGCCCAACGCCTATAAACATCCTGCTGGGCCTGCTCCAGGAGTTCCTGAGCCCGCTCCGGCATGCTCTTGGAAAGCATGACAAAACGATTCTCCCGGTAAGCATAATCTTTAAGCGGAATTTTCGGAGCCGTGGAATCCAGGGTCAAAGGATTTTTCCCTTCCTTCAGCAAATCGGGATTATACCGGAACAGCGGCCAGTACCCGGACTGCACGGCCAGCTTCTGGTTTTCCAAACCGGTCCGCATATTAATGCCGTGGGCGATGCAGTGACAATACGCGATAATCAAAGACGGCCCGTTATATTTCTCCGCTTCAATGAAAGACTTGACGGTGTGCTCATCGCGCGCACCCAGGGCGACATTGGCCACGTAAACCGAACCATATGTCATGGCAATCCGGGCCAAATCTTTCTTGGCAACCGGCTTACCGGCAGCCGCGAATTTAGCCACAGCGGCACGCGGAGTCGATTTGGACGCCTGGCCGCCGGTATTGGAATACACTTCCGTGTCCAAAACCAGGACATTGACGTTACGGCCCGAGGCCAGGACATGGTCCAGCCCGCCGAACCCGATATCATAGGCCCAGCCGTCGCCTCCCAGAATCCAGACGCTTTTCTTCACTAAATAATCCGCGAGGCTCAAGAGATGTTTCGCTTCCACCGATTTGACAGTGCTAAGCTTCTTTCTCAATTCTCCCACCCGCTTGCGCTGGGCCACAAGCCCGGCCTCTTCCGACTGATCCGCTTCCAGAATTTCTTTGACCAGCTCCGTCCCCACCTGGGATTCCAGTTTTTTCAGCAATTCACGGGCAAACCCATTATGCTTGTCGATGCTGAGACGGAACCCTAACCCGAACTCCGCGTTATCCTCGAACAAGGAGTTAGACCAGGCCGGGCCCCGGCCTTCCTTATTAAAAGTCCAGGGCGTGGTCGGCAAATTCCCGCCGTAAATAGAAGAACACCCGGTCGCATTGGCGATAATGGCGCGATCGCCGAACAGCTGGGATAACAGCTTAACATAAGGCGTCTCCCCGCAGCCGCCGCAGGCCCCGGAAAACTCAAACAAAGGACTGAGGCTCTGAACGCCGCGGACAGAATTTTGTTTGACGCGCGTGCGGTCCAAGTCAGGGATATTGAGAAAATATTCCCAGTTTTTCCGCTCTTCATCTCTTAAAGGCGGTTGAGAGTGCATGTTGATCGCTTTAAGTTTAGGGTCCTGCTTGTTTTTAGCCGGGCACGTTTCCACGCACACGCCGCATCCGGTACAGTCCTCTGGAGAAACCTGGATAGAAAATTTCATGCCGGCAAAATCCTTATCCTTGGCGTCCGCGGATTTGAACGTCGCCGGCGCTTTCCCGGATATTGCAGGGTCGTAAATTTTACTCCGGATGACAGCGTGCGGGCAAACAAGCACGCATTTCCCGCACTGAATACACACGGAAGGGTCCCAGACGGGGATCTCGAGGGCGATGTTCCGTTTTTCCCACTGGGTGGTTCCCGTCGGGAACGTCCCATCAACCGGCATGGCGCTCACCGGGAGCTGGTCTCCCCGCCCGGCAATAATTTCCGCCGTGACTTTCTTCACGAACGCCGGGGCTGCCCCGGACACAGGGGGCAGGAAATCCACGGTGCTGGTCGCCTGGGAAGGCACCTTGACGCGGTGCAAGTGCGCGAGGGTCTGGTCAACCGCGTTAAAATTCATCCGGACGATCTCCTCCCCCTTGGCGCCATAAGCCTTCTTAATGGACTCCTTAATTTTTTCAATCGCTTCCTCTTTGGGAAGCACTCCGGAGATGGCAAAAAAGCATGTCTGCATAATGGTATTAATGCGCAAACCCATGCCGGTATCCTTGGCGACCTGATAACCGTCGATCACATAAAACTGGATATCCTTGGCGATGATCTGCTCCTGAATCACTCTCGGGAGATGGCCCCAGACCTCATCCGGGCCAAAGACCGAGTTTAAAAGAAACACACCCCGGGGTGCGATCTTTTCCAGGACGTTATACCTCTCCAGGAAAACAGACTGGTGGCAGCCTACGAATTTTGCCTGGGAAACCAGGTAAGTGGCGCGGATGGGATTGGGGCCAAACCGCAAATGGCTGACGGTCATGGACCCGGACTTTTTGGAGTCATAAACAAAATATCCCTGGGCATAATTCGGAGTGTTTCCCCCGATGATCTTGATCGTACTTTTGTTGGCCCCCACGGTCCCGTCAGCGCCCAATCCGTAAAATATCGCGCACACCCCGGCCTCGTCCTCTATGGTAAAAGATTCATCGCAGTCCAGACTGGTGTGGGTCACGTCATCCGTAATGCCGACCGTAAAATGATTTTTGGGTTCCGCTTTAAATCCGTTATCCAAAACCGCCTTGACCATGGCCGGCGTGAAGTCTTTGGATGACAACCCGTAGCGGCCGCCCAAAACCTTCGGATAAGACGAAAACCGCGTCAACCCCCGTTCAAAAACCGTATTGACGACATCCTGATATAACGGTTCCCCGATAGCGCCGGGTTCTTTGGTCCGGTCCAATGCGGTAATCACCTTAACGGTCTTCGGCACAACAGCCAGAAAATGGTCCATAGAAAACGGGCGGTATAACCGGACTTTAACCACCCCAACCTTCTGTCCTTTCTTTACCAGCTTTTCCACCGTAACCTGGGCGGCTTCCGCGCCGGACCCCATCAAAACAACAACGTGTTCAGCGTCCGGAGCCCCGTAATAATCAAACAGGTTGTAAGTGCGCCCGGTCGTTTTGGAAAAATGTTTCATCGCTTTCTCGACAATAGCCGGACAATGATTATAAAAGGGGTTCACCCCTTCCCTGCCCTGGAAATAAACATCCGGGTTCTGCGCGGTCCCCCGCATTGACGGGCGGTCCGGGGAAAGCGCGCGCTGGCGATGCGCCAGAACCAGTTCGTCGCTGATGAGCTCCCTGATTTCTTCATCGGTCAGCCGGTCGATCTTGGCGACTTCATGCGAGGTCCGGAACCCGTCAAAAAAATGCAGGAACGGCACCCTCGACTCCAGCGTAGCGGCCTGGGCGATCAGGGCGAAGTCCATGACTTCCTGAACACTCCCGGAAGCCAGCATGGCAAAGCCGGTCGCCCGGGCCGCCATAACATCGGAATGGTCGCCGAAAATAGAAAGGGCCTGACATGCCAGGGAACGCGCGGCAACATGAAAAACCGTCGAAGTAAGCTCTCCGGCTATCTTGTACATATTGGGAATCATCAATAACAACCCTTGGGAAGCGGTAAACGTAGTGGTCAAAGACCCGGCCTGCAAAGCTCCATGAACAGCCCCAGCCGCCCCGCCCTCACTCTGCATTTCCTGGACAAGCGGAACGGTTCCCCAAATATTCGTTTTTCCGGCCGCGGCCCATTCATCCGAACTCTCCCCCATAGGGGAAGATGGAGTAATCGGATAAATCGCTATGACCTCACTCACTTTAAAAGCCGAATAGGCGGCCGCCTCATTACCATCAATCGTGACTTGAACTCTTTTCATTGGAACCCTTTCCTTGTAATATTATTGACGAATCAGTTATATATAATCTTTAAAAAATAAAAAGAGGTGGATGTGTTCTGTCAATGTTAATATCAACTCGTGGTAAAAACAAGTTTTTTTTTTTAGCCAAAGCCCGGGGCCAACGGCAGCAGGATCGAAAACGTGGCCCCTTTCCCCTCTTG
>LNGD01000042.1 GCA_001587675.1 Candidatus Methanofastidiosum methylothiophilum | reverse complement strand
AACAGTTGTTGTTTTATTCCCAATTCCGTGTAACTTTGAAACTGGAAAATTGTCTAAAAATTTCTTTATATCCTCTTCTTTTACTATAGTCAATCCATTAGGTTTTTTGAAATCAGATGCCATTTTTGCAACAAATTTGTTAGTGGATATTCCAATGGAAACAGTAAGGTCTTCTTGGGAATATATTTTTTCTTTTATTTTTTTTGCTATTTCAATAGCTTTATCCCAATCACTATTTGATATTTTAGTAATGTCTAAATATGCTTCATCTATACTAACTTGTTCCATAATGTCTGATTCTTCTTCCATCAAGTCCATAATCCTCTCAGAAACTTCTCTATAGTACTCCATATCTACTGGTAAAAAAATAACATCTTTGTCCTTTGCAATTCTCTTAGCGATAATAATAGGCATACCTGCTTTAATACCCAATTCTCTAGCTTTGTAATTTGAAGTACTAACTGCACCACTGTCTTCTGTTCTACCAGAATAAACACATATTACAACTGGCTTACCTTTGAGTAATGGATTTCTATTTTCTTCAACAGAAGCGTAAAAAGAATCAATATCAACATGCATTATTATCCTTTTCATTGAAAGAAATATTAATTTTAGACGATATAATGTTTATCGTTTTATAGATTTGGGGTATATATTTCTAACTTGGTAGGTTAATAGCAACAAATAAATAGGCGTTCTAATATCTAATTATCAGGGATTATTATGCTAAGGGTAGTAAATTTAGGTGCAGAAGTCGAAGGCAATCCAATATTAGATCATGTGAATCTTTACATTAAAGAAGGTCAGACTTATGTTCTTTTTGGCCCAAATGGTAATGGTAAGACTTCATTATTAATGACTTTAATTGGAAATCCTGCATTTCAGATTACTTATGGTAAGATTTTCTTCAAAGATCAAGAAATAAATAATTTAACTACTGATCAAAGAGTCAAAATGGGAATGGGTATAAGCTTCCAAACACCTCCCAAAGTAAGTGGCTTAAAATTAATTGACATGTTGATAAACTGTGCTAAGCAGAGTGGCACCGATCAGAATAAAATATATGAATATGCACAAATGCTCAATATGGAGAAATTTTTGAATAGAAGTTTAAATGTTGGATTCTCGGGCGGTGAAGTAAAGCGTTCAGAGATACTTCAGCTCTTGACTTTAAATCCAGACTTAATTCTTTTTGATGAGCCTGATAGCGGAGTTGACTTAGAGAATATATCGTTGATTGGAAATGCAATGAGTGAATTACTTGACAGAAAAAAGAAAGGAAATGAAAGAAAGAAATCTGGGCTTATTATTACACATCAGGGACATATACTTGATTATGTAGATGCAGATTATGGAGTGATCCTTTACAAGGGCATGATTGCCTGTATGGGAGATCCTTATACAATGTTAGAGGAAATTAGTAAAAAAGGATATGAGGGGTGTGTTGAAAAATGCCTAAAGGGATTCCAGAACTCGAGAAGGATGTAAAAGATAAACTAGAAAAAGTCGGAATAGAGATGAATAAGGACAAGAGGTCTGCAATATTCCTTCAGGTAGATCAAAATGTCGAAACATCTTCCAGTTTTGCACCCGGCATTGAAATGATTGATATCAAGAAAGCCCTTGAGAAATACGATTGGCTTCATGAGTACTTCTGGAAAGTAGTGTCAAGAGATAAAGATGAATACACAAAGGAAGTTGACGTTGAAGAAGTAAACGGTTATTTTATTAGGGCATTACCTGGGGCAAAAGTCAATTTCCCTGTAGAAGCATGTCTTTACTTAAAATCACCAAAAAAACAGAAAGTTCATAACGTTATAATCGCTGAGGAAGGGTCTGAGCTTAATATAATCTCTGGATGTGCTTCTCATCCTGGTCTTATAACAGGAATGCATCTTGGGATATCAGAATTTTATATCAAAAAAAATGCAAAATTATCTTTTACGATGATTCACAACTGGGAAAACAACATTGAAGTTAGACCAAGAAGTGCTGCAATAGTTGAAGAAGGTGGTACTTATATCAGTAATTATATAATTATGAATCCTGTAAAAATCGTCCAATCTTATCCCACAGTTTATTTGAATGGTGACAACTCAACTGCAATTATGAGTAGCGTAATAGTAGCTATGGAAAATTCTATTGTGGATACAGGAAGCCGGGTTATTATTAAAGGGAAAGGTTCAAGTGCTGAAATTCTTTCAAGAACAATTAGTAAAGGTGGAACAATTTATTCAAGAGGAGACATTGTTGGAGATTCACCTGATGCAAAAGGTCATTTAGAATGCATGGGTTTGATGCTTTCCGAGAATGGTAGTATAATTGCTATCCCAGAATTAGAGGCAAAACACCCAAATGTAGATTTAAGCCATGAAGCTGCCATAGGAAAGATTGCGGAGGAAGAGATCTTTTATTTAATGTCAAGAGGCTTTACAAGAGATGAAGCTACAGCGGCTATAGTCCGAGGATTTTTGGATATTGAGATTAAGGGACTGCCTCCTGCATTAAAGAAAAAAATTGATGATGCAATTGGTCAAGTTGAAAAACAATTAATTTAATTTTTATTCTTTCCAGAAATCCGGTATAAAAAGGACCATTACAGTGAATATCTCTAATCTACCTACCCACATACAGAAGGTAAGAACTACTTTTACAAAAACTGGTAGGGCAGCGTAAGTTGTCGTTGGCCCTACAAGTCCAAGTCCGGGCCCCACGTTTCCTTGAGTGGCCGCAACACTTGAAATAGCAGTAATCATATCAATACCATATGCAGCTACAATAGCAGTTGCGACAACAAATATAATTATATAACCTATAAAGAACGCCATTACGTCCTTTAGAATATCTTCTTGTATTGTTTCTTCACCAACTTTTACAGAAAGAATAGCATTAGGATGTACATACTGGTATATCTCCCTATACAAATATTTTAGTATAATGAGCACCCTGATATTTTTTATAGCCCCTCCAGTTGAACCAGCACATCCGCCTATGAACATAAGGACTATAAGAATTATCCTTGAATGAGAAGGAAATATATCAAAGTTTGCAGTTGCAAATCCAGTTGTCGTGATAATACTTGTGACTTGGAAAGAAGCATATCTAAATGAATCAATAATATTGCCGTAGACATTATAAGTTAAATCTAGTGTCATTAGAAGTATTGCACCCATTACAACTGCTAAATAAAACATAAATTCTCGGTCTTTGAAATAGTTGAACTTACCTCTTAATAGATTGTAGTGAAGCATAAAGTTAGCCCCAGATAAAAACATGAATACAATAACAACTGCATCTATGTATGCGCTGTTATAGTAACCAATACTCGCATTCTTTGTAGAAAATCCTCCAGTTGCTAGAGTAGTAAACGTGTGACAAGTAGAATCAAATAAATTCATTCCCCCAATCATCAGTAATATAACTTGGGCAGCAGTAAAAATAAGGTAAACGCCATACAATAATTTTGCAGTTTCTCTCATTTGTGGCTTTAATTTGTCAAGTTTTGGGCCAGGAGATTCTGCGGCAAACATCTGCATTCCTCCAACTGAGAGTGCAGGTAAAACTGCTATGGCAAGAACAATAATTCCCATGCCCCCAATCCACTGTATAAAAGCTCTCCAGAAAAGAATTGATTTAGGAAGAATTTCTACGTTATTAATAACGCTAGCGCCAGTAGTTGTAAATCCCGACATTGTTTCAAAGTATGCATCTATATATCCTAGTGTGCCCGTAAGGTAGAACGGCAATGCACCAAATGCAGTTATTATCGCCCACCCTAAAGAAACAACAGCTAATCCTTCAATAAGTCTTAGGCCATCATCATTCTCCCTTATTTTAGATAATAAATATCCTGTAATAAACGTAAGAACCATACTTATAAAAAAAATCACTATTTCTTTTTCACCATAATAATAAGCACACAATATAGGGGCAACCATAGAAATTGCTATCATCATCAGTATTCTTCCTATTATTGGCAACACGCTTTTAGTTCGCATTAATAGCCCTCATTGAAAAAATTATAGTTATCTTAAAATAGAGAGATTTATAGTTTTATAAATTTACTCTTTCCAATAATCAGGGATAAATAAAACAAATAATGTGAATACTTCAAGCCTTCCTGTTAGCATACAAAAACACATAAGTATCTTTGCCATTCCTGGTAAATAGCTGTAAGTAGTCATAGGACCAACTAAATTAAAACCAGGACCAACACCTCCCATTGTAGTGGCAACTGAAGATATTGAAGTAAGAAAATCATTACCCAAACCAAGCATTATCAAACTACATACACCAAAAGTAATCATATAAAAAATATAAAATCCACTTACTGCATGAAGTATTTCTTCTGATATAATTTTTCCATTAAATTTGATTGAGAAGAAAGCATTTGGGTGTATCATCCTATATAATTCTCTCAACCCTATTTTAACTAATAGGAGTATTCTAATAACTTTTATTGCACCTGCAGTTCCTCCAGCACAACCTCCTATCAACATTAGTAATAAAAGTACCAATTTCGATAGGTCTGGCCATAAATTAAAATCAGTAGATGCATATCCTGTAGTACTAGATATACTTATTACATTAAAAATAGCATGCCTAAATGATAGAAGAAGATTTTCATGCAGCTGGTATCTGAGATCTAAGGTAACTATCGTAGTAGCTATTCCTAAAATAAATACGTATAAAAGAAATTCGCTATCTTTTATATAAGATTTTATTTTACCTTTTAAAGCCAAATAATGTAGAGAAAAGCTAGTAGCACCTAGAAACATAAAGATTAAAATTATCGTTTCAATCAATGGACTATTGTAATAACTAATACTGACATTTTTTGTAGAGAATCCCCCAGTTGCCAAGGCTGCGAATGAATGACATGATGCATCAAAAAGAGACATTCCTGCAAGAACTAACAATACTATTTGTGCAAGAGTGAAAAAGATATAGATGCTGTAAATGATTTTTCCTACTTCTCTAACTTGCGGTTTCAGTTTGTCAAGTTTAGGTCCAGAAGGCTCTGATAGAAATATTTGTCTTCCTCCAATGGATAATGCGGGCAAAATAATTAATGCCAAAACAACAATGCCTATCCCACCTAACCAATGAGTAAACGATCTCCAGAATAGAATACATTTAGGTAGTATTTCAACGTTGTTTATTACCGATGCACCAGTAGTAGTGAATCCAGATATTGTTTCAAAATAAGCATCTATAAAATTTAAGTTTCCGGAAATTATAAATGGTAGTGAACCAAATAAAGGTATAATTAGCCAACAGAAAGAAACAACACCAAATCCTTCGATTAGCCTGATGTCTTCTTCTTCAAAGACTAATTTAAGAAAAGAGCCAAATAAAAAGGTTATTAAAATACAAAGAACAAATACCCAAGATTCGGCTTCACGGTAATAAATGCCCCAAAGTAGAGGAAGTATCATTGATAGCCCTACAATTTGAAGCAGTTGGCCTAATATATGTAATACTGGTTTTACTCGCATTTTATCTTGAACTTCTTATTATTATTGTATTTATAAAATTTAGTTGGCATTATATAATAATTGTTTATAATCTTTTTATTTTATGTCGAAATTAGCAATTTTTAAGAAATTCTTGAATATTCTATTTCCAATTTCTTCATATTTAATTTTTAACTGATTATAATCAAAATAGAGACTGGTATAGTCTAATTTATTAAGATCCTCATCTTCAATTATCCAATTGTAAAACATGTCCTTTGATAACTCGATATGGCATTGAAACCCATAAGCATTACTCCCCATCTTTACTATCTGATTAGTGCAATACTTTCCTTTACCTAGAAGACTCATATTAGAAGTCAATTCAACAGTTTCACCATGTAATTGGAAAACTATGAATTCAGAATCCAAGCCTTTAAAAATAGGATCATTAATTCCTTTATTTGTAAGTTGTACCTTGAAAATTTCATTATCGGGATCTCTCCATCCAACTTCTTTCATTGGATTTTTCTTCACAGTTCCTCCTAAAGCTTTTACCATTACCTGTAGTCCGAGACATATTCCAAAATAAGGAACATTGCTAGATAATAAATCCTTTACATACTGTATTTCTTCTATCATTTTTTTAGAGTTGTCATTTGCACTGTCCGGACCGCCTAATACAAAAACTGCCCCATACTCTTTAGGATTAGGTACTTTTTTACCAAGTCCAAATTCGTGAGTATCATATTTAATTGAATTTTTATCTAATATGTCTTTTAATATTCCTGGACCTTCTCTAGGGATATTGTTAATAATGAGAACTTTCATATGGAAACATATTTTGGATAATTTAATAAATATACTCGTCAATTAATGATAAACTTAGGCCAAGGTGAGATAATATGTCAAAGAAAAAATTAGAAAGTAAAAATGCCCCTGCACCAGTTGGACCCTACTCCCAGGGTGTTGTTGCAGGAAATTTTGCCTTTGTTTCAGGACAATTGCCAATCGATAAAGCAGGAAATCTTGTTCTAGGAGATATTGAAAAGGCGACAGATGTTGTCTTAGATAACATTGAGGCGATTTTAAAGGAAGATGATTTGGGTTTAGAAGACATAGTTAAATCAGAAGTCTATTTGAAAGATTTATCAAACTTTGATAAATTCAATAAGGCCTATGAAAAAAGATTTCCTTTGGGCATAAGACCTTCGAGAGTGACGATTGAAGTTGCAAAATTACCAAAAAACTCAGATATTGAAATAGCTTGCATAGCTTACAGAAAGAAATAGAATTTAATATTGTCCAAATAGTTCTTTTATCTTTTTTATTTTATCTATCTTGGCAGATATTATAACTTTATCCTCTTCTTGGATGATGTCATCTCCTTTAGGTATAATTAGTTTATTTTCTCTTACTATTATCAAGAATAAAATTTCATCGGGTAATGTAATGTCTCTTAATGTCTTTCCTAAAATCTTTGCATTCTTAGAAGGTGTAAGTTCAATAATCTCTGCCTGACCAGTTGGTAATCTAATAAGAGATTTTAACCCCCCCATCCGTATAAATCTCATAACGTGTTCTGCAGTAGAAACTTTTGGACTTATAGCTACATCAACACCCATATCCTCAAAGAATTTAATTAATTCTATATTTTCTACCCTAGCAATAGTTTTTGAAGCACCTAGATATTTCCCTAAGAGGCATGAGAAAAGATTCAACTGATCATATTTAGTGAGCGAGACAAACGCATCTACATCTCCAATGCCTTCATCTTTTAGTAGAGAGAGGTCCATTATATCTCCTTTTATTACAAGTGTTTTTTGAAGTATCTTAGATATTTCTTCGCATCTTTCTGGATCACTGTCGATTAATTTAACGGACATACTTCTCTCAAGCATTTTTGCAAGCTGAACAGCAGTATTACTTGCACCGATTATCATTACTTTTCTTACTCTTTGACATTCACTGCATCTTTCTACCACTTTCTCGACTACTTTCGGCTTACCAAGTATGAAAGCTTTATCTCCTTCTTCAAATATGTATTCCCCTGTTGGAATAATAGTATCCCCATTATCCTTTAAAACTGCCCCGATTATTGTTTCATCAGGAAATATCTTCTCCTTTAAAGCTCTTCCCACATATTTTGAACCTTCAGCCACTTTAAATTCTGCCATTGTTACCTTTCCGTCTGCCATGGCTTGAATAGCAAGGGCACTGGGCAGTTCTAATATTCTTTCGACATCAAATGCAATGATAGTCCCCGGAGAGAAAGCATAATCGACACCGACCTTTGAAAGTTCGATATCCTCAGTGAATGTATACTCAATTGCAATCTTTGCAACAGTTTTCCTGATACCGAGATTTTTAGCAGTTATACATGATATTAAATTAACTTCAGAAGAATTGGTAACAGCAATTAAAAGGTCTGCATCTTTTGCACCCGCTTCAAGGAGAATTTTAGGATTTGATCCGTTTCCTTGAATTACAAGCGCATCAATTTTTTTTGATATTTCTTGACATCTCGTCAAATCTTTTTCAATAACAACTACACCAATCCCTTCTTCAACAAGAAGTTTAGCAATGTTAAATCCAGTAAGGCCTCCTCCTACCACTATTACATACATAAGGTAAAAATGATACTGATACATATATAAAGATTTAGTATGTTGTCTTAAGATACATCGACAGAAGATGAAATATTTTTTATAGATTCTTCTAAAGAGTAGCTAGGGATAATTATCTCTATAGCTTTAGACTTGCAATTATTTGCACATCTACCACATCCCCTACATTCGCCATTTATTACTGCCTTTCCATTAATAACTGATATCGCATTGACAAAACAAAATCTGACACATTCTCCACAACCAACGCATCTATTTGTTACGTTTATTTCAAGGCCAGGCAATTTAGTAACTTTTGAATTAATTGCTTTTGAAAGATTTGGTAGCATCATCCAAAGACAACAGCACTCACAACAGTTACATATTGTCATTAGCTTATCAGCAGGTTTAGCCTTTAACCATGAAGAGTCTAATTTGTTCCTCCCGATTAGATGGACAAGTCCTGCTTCGTTACATTTTTTTATGTATTGTTTTGCTTCTTCTTTAGTTACATTTTTGCCTAATTTAGGGTCTATGTTCAAAGTGGCTTCCCCAAGAAAAAGACATCCGTAATCTTTGGGGTAATTATTGCAATCTTTTGAAATTCTACAAATGCAGAAGTTCATAATGAATTGATGATTCGATTTTTCAATGAAATGTTCAACAACTTTTGAGGGAAGAATAATTGAATCATCTTGGTATATATTTTTTTCAATTTGGACTACTTTATCCAGTGGCAGATAGTAAATTCTATCCTTATCAAAAAACATTTTATCTACAATGCTACCTATGCCGGGTATTCTTGTTAATTTTGCGAATGTAAATCTATATGGAAAAAGCTTAGTAAGAATATTAACAAAAAGAGGGATTTTTTCCATAATAATCATTCAGTAAATTTACTATAATACGTGATACATAATGATATAAGTCTAATGGAATAATTAATTTAAAAATCTGATTCTACAAAAGAAGTTCTTAATATCATTTTAGTGATATCTTTCCAAGTTCTTTTTATTTCGTGTATTTCTATTCCCATAAGTATTGCAGTCATTAATCCATCTTGCAATGACATAATTCCCATTGCCATAGATGAGGTATCCACTTCCTTTTTGATAACTCCATTTTTCTTATACTCTTCAAAATAATCTGACAACAATCTTATAACCTCTTTATAGTGCTTTGTCATTTTATTTTTCATTGATGGATTGCTAGTTATCAATTCAGATATCGCAAGATTAAAATCAAGAGGCGGGAATAAACCATCAATTAAAACAGTATTATCCCTAGTTTCATTAGATTTTATGTCAAACAATATATCAAAAAAATCATCAGTCATAATCTCTTTTGGATGTTTTGATTTCAAGAAAGCAATAAGTTCTCCTTGAATAGAATCTACATAATATTGCATCACTTGAGTAAAAAGTTCTTCTTTGCTTTCAAAGTATTGGTAAAGTGCCGCTTTACTTACTCCGAGACTATCAGCGATTTCTGCCATTTTTGTTTTATGATACCCATTTTTAGAAAAATATTTGACTGATTTTTTTATTATTCTGTTTTTTGCCTCTTCTCTGTACCCAGGAACGACTTTTGGCATAGATAACAAAAATATTAAAAAATAGATGTTTAAAAATATTTCTACTTATAAGGTATTAATCTGACTTATAAGTAAGTTTTTTAAGGTGAATTTAAATGAATAAATCAAGGTGTAGATATGGACTTAATGTTTTGGGCATTGCCTCTTTTGATTTTTTTTGCCAGGGTAATGGACGTTAGCCTTGGAACAATGAGAATAATTTTTGTTTCTAAGAATCTTAAGAAATTGGCGCCTATAGTTGGATTTTTTGAAGTTTTCATCTGGATTAATGTAATAGGCCAGGTAATGCAGAACGTCAATAGCATCATTCATTATGTAGCTTATGCCGCTGGATTTGCAGCAGGAAATTATGTAGGAATTGTTATTGAAGAGCGGCTAGCAGTAGGGCACGTAATTGCTAGAATTATTACAAAAGAGAACACAGAAGAGTTTATCAAATTTTTAAGAAAAGAAAAATGCGGTGTAACAGTAATTGATGCAAAAGGGAAGAGGGGCGATGTAAAAATTCTTTTCACAGTTGTTAAAAGAAAGAAGCTTGATGAGATCTATGGGGCAATAGATAAGTATGTACCAGACTCATTTGTGTCAGTTGAAGATGTTAAATCCGTTAGCGACGAAGGATTTCTGGGCTTACCCTCTAAGAGAAAAAGATTCTTGGAAACTTTTAGATCATTAAGAAAGGGCAAGTGAAACTATAAACATAATTGATTGTTAAGTTGATAAAAAGTTCAGTGAAGAATTAGATTAAATCTTTTTGGAGAGATAAGCAATAAAAAATTCTCCTATTGGGTAGATACTATTTAACTTGAAATCAGTGATTTTTAAGAGTTCTTTTATTTCATCATTACTTAGCCTCTCTTCTAAAGGTGGGCCTCTTTCAGTTTCTTTTTTTTGCCATTCAATTATGCATAGAGTTCCTTCTTTTTTTAATACTCTATATGTTTCTTTTAGAAAAATTTCTTTTTCATCAATTTCATGAAGTACATTTGCCATAAAAGCGAATGTTCCAATGTCTGAATTAAGCTTAAAGTCATAAGGATCAGAAATAATCGTTTCTATATTTGTTATTTTATTTTCAGAAATTCTTCTTTCAAGTTCTTGGATCATTTCACTTGAAGTATCTAGAGCATATACTTTTCCTTTTATCCCAACAGATTTAGAAGCAGGTATAGAAAAATAACCGATACCACATCCGATATCAATGAATATATCGTTATTAGTTACTCCAATCATATTTAGAGTTTCTTCAGGAGGTAATATTTTCCTTCGTTCAGGGGAATCTAATCTTTGCATATCTTTCGGATTAAATTTATGGGCCATAGATAGGAGAAATTACATCGTATTAAAAAGGTTATTACTTTAAATAAAATTGAAATTTATTTTTTCGTTGGTTTAATGAATGCTTAATAGTTTTACTAAAATTATTAAGATATATTTATTTTATGCCCTTCTTAACCAATATCTTTTGATAAATCTCATTTATTTTTTTTAACATATCTTCCATTTCTTTCTTTACTTGATCGGGTTTGTTAACATTAAAGTCAGGATGGTACATCATATTCAATAC
>LNGD01000041.1 GCA_001587675.1 Candidatus Methanofastidiosum methylothiophilum | reverse complement strand
CTTGGGTTTGATTCCGTTAGCATTATATCCTTGTTCTTATAATTTATATTGATTATTATGGGATTTGAATTGCCGGAAATATTAAAAATTTCTAAACAAATGCAAGAAAAATTAGTAGGTAAAAAAATCACAAATATTATTCTAACTGACCGCTTAAATTCAATGATTAAACAAGGTATGTCAAATCTTGATAAAAGAAAAGAGGAGATAATAAATACAAACATCACTAGAATATATCCTAAGGGAAAATGGATTTTCTTAGAATTTCATAATGATAATTTATTAATGTTAGGTGAGATTATAGGAAAGTTCTCATACTTTGAGAAGACTAATTCACTTCCCTCTAAATACCATGTTGCATTTCAATTTAGTGATGAATCTTATTTAACATTTCAGTCTTCGCTTTATGCTTTTTTAACAATTGCAACTAGAGAAGAAAAAAGAATGCATAGATATGCGGGCAACATAGGACCTTCCCCTAATGAACCTGACTTCAGTCAAGATTATTTTCTTAAGGTAATGTCACAAAATGAAAAAAAGCCAATAAAAGCTGCATTAAACATGCAAGACCTGATATCCGGCCTTGGCAATGTCTATATAAATGATATTTTATATGACTCAAAAATTCATCCAAAAAGTAAAATATCTAGCCTTACTTCTAACGATTTAAATACTATATACATATCTATAATTAGAATAATTAATTCTGCAATTGAATTGGGAGGGTGTTCTGAAGAATTTGATCTTTATGATTTAACAGGAAAGTATAATCGGATTATGAGCAAAAATAGGCCTCATTGTAGCAGATGTGGAACAAAAATTGTAAAAGAAAATGTTTTAGGATCCTCTTCATACTATTGCCCCAATTGTCAGAAGATCCAATAATTACATTTATTTTATCCCTAAAATACTGAATATTATCTCCAATATGCCTTTTGTTTCTTTTACAGGATTTTCTTTGTTTTCCGGCAGATCTTCTTTTTGCTGGGTATCCTTATCCTCAATCTCTTTAGTTACTAGATAATTACTATAATCAAATGTTTTTTTATCCCCTAAACTAAATAAAAATACGCTGTTTCTAGAAGTTGAAACTAAAGTTGAGCTATCAATAGCTATCGCCAAAGAATTGATTGAATACATATAATCTTTATCATTGTATGTCTGATAACTCCATATTTCTTTTCCTTTGTTAGATAAAATATATATTCTATCCATAGACCCAGCAGCAATAAGTGTGCCATCTGGATTTATAGAAACAGAGTATATCCCTTTGTCATCAAGAGATTTCCATACCTGTTGTCCGCTATTTGAGATTAGATAGGCCCCACCTTCTCTAGAACCGGCTATTATTGATTTACCATCTGGATTTATTTTGACATTAATTACTCCTTCATTTCTTTTTGATTTACACAACACTTCGCCTGATTTCGAGATAATATATATCCATCCATTCTTAGTTCCTGCAGCGATATATGATGAATTGTAGTCGATATCGACTGAGTTAAGTTCACCAACTGTTTTTACTCTCCAAAGGATTATACCTTTATCGTCAATAAGGTAAATATTCTGGTCATTTGACCCAACTACAGCATACTTTCCATCAGGTGTAATGGCCACTGTTATAACAGGGTATTTAGTTTCAAGTTTCCAGAGAAGTTCGCCTTCTTTTGATAAAAAATATGCTGTCCCATCGTCGGAACCTGCTATTATTTTAGTTCCGTCAAAAGAAACTGCTACTGATTCTACAGTGTCTCCTGTTTGGAAAGACCAAAGTAATTCCCCATTTTGAGAAAAGAAGTAGATATTTTTGTCTCTGGATCCTCCCGCAATAAATTTTCCATCAGGGGTCATATCAATGGATAATGCTCTATCTTTAGATGGATACTTCCATAAAAGATTTCCCTCTTTTGATAAAACATAAAAATTATTGTCTAAAGAACTAGCGGCAATTAAAGATCCATCATATGATAAATCTACCGCATATACTATTTTGTCTGTCTGATAACTCCATAAAGAATTATAACCATATAAATTTATAAAACTGAATGAAAACAATAAAACTATAAAAAGAAAAATTGACGTGAATAGAATTCTTTTCATAATAGTTCCCTTCAATATATATTTTTAAATATATTTGCAATTAATTATTATTTTAACAGACAATATTTTTTGATTCTAAAGTAGGATAAATAATAGTAAAAATTGCACCTTTTGGAGTATTATCCTCAACTTTAATTGCCCCGCCATATCTTTCAACTATTTTCTTAACTATATATAATCCTAAACCTGTACTTTTGTGATTGCCATAGCTAAATCCCTCTTCAAATATTCGGTGTTTAATATTATCTGGAATACCAATACCATAATCTGCTATTCTAACTTTACACATTTTTTCTGTCCTTATTATATCTATGTCTATTTTTTTAGTTTTTCCATGAATAATTGCATTTCTTATTATGTTATCTAAGACAGAAAATATTGCTTCATCTGTACATATTTCACATTGACCAGTTACTTTGAAATCTATTTCAGGATAATTCTTAATAACTTCTAGGATTACTTTATTGATTTCAACTTTTTGTACATTTTCTCCTGAAATAATAGCTTGCTCTAACTCCCTAATTCGTTCAATTAAATTAATGCTCTTCTCAAGTGCCCTTGAAGCTTTCTCTTTTAATTTGGGATTAACATCTCCCATCAAATCACAAACAGTTAATACTATGGTAAGGTCATTCAAGATATCATGTCTTAGTATTTTATTAAGGATCCTTAAAGTTTCATTTAGTTCCTTTATTTTATCTTCAGCCTTTTTTCTTTCAGTGATGTCTGTACCAACACAAAGAATACCATGGATATTACCTTGGTCATCCTTTAGTGGTTTATTTGTCCAATGGACCCAAACTCTTTGTCCATTTTTCTTTATATTTTCATTGATATTAGACTGATATTCAGATTCAAAATTAATCATATTATTAATAAGTTTCTTAAGATCTTTTCCAGATGAGTCTATTTTTGGAATAATTGTACCTATTCCATTTTTTCCAATCAATTCTTTTTCAGAATAGCCAAAGTATTTTAGTCCAAATTCATTCATTGACAATATTCTTCCTTCGTTATCGAATTTTAAGATAATACTATTCGCATTTTCAACTAGTTCTCGGTATTTCTCTTCACTCTCCTTCAACTCCTCTTCTATTCTCTTTTTATCTGTAATGTCCCTGCCTACAGCTTGATACTCAAATAAATTTCCATCATCATCAAATATTGCTCGATTTATCCAGTGTAACCATCGAATTTTTCCATCTAGGATATATCTATGCTCAATTTCTTTTATTGGATTGGTAATGGTAAGAGAATCTAATATCGATTTTAATTTTTTACGGTCTTCTTTAGGTAAGAATGAGAAGAAACTTTTTCCAATTAATTCTTCTCTTTTCATTCCCATATAATTGCAATATGCATCATTAACAAAAGTATGTGTACCATCTGATGTAAATCTAGTTATAAATTCAGTCTGATCTTTTACAATATTTTTGTATCTCTGCTCACTCTGTTTTAGTGATTCTGAAGTATTTCTTAATTCAGTTAAATCATTTAGAATTACAACTGTTCCAAAGAATTTGCCACTGACATCAAGCATTCTTTTCATTTTAACTTGAAAATAAACATTTCCCTTCTTAGTAAGAATATATTTTTCAAATTCTATTTTTTCTTTATTGGACTCGATAAACTCTTTTACCTCATCCTTTAAGAAATATAATTCGGTATCTTTTTTTACCGTTTCGTAATATTTCTCGCCCGATGTTTTGCAGAAGTCAAAATATTCAGATGTTGCATGATTAAGATTTTCAATTTTATTGTGTAGATTCAAAAAGAATATGGGAGTATTCATACTGTCAAATATCGTCAAATACTTGTTTTTTTCATTTGTCATGGTTCTATTCATTGATTGCAAATCTTCAATAATCTTGTTTTCGGATATATTGCACCACTCACTTGAAAATCCTATCTCTAGCCTATCAAAGAATAGATTAAGGTATTTTATATATAGGTCTTTTTTACCTTCGTCAAACTTTGAGCTAGATACTAAATCGATATAACTTTGACGATAATACTTCATTAGCCCTAAGAACATTGAGAGAGTGATACCTCTACTCCTATGTCTCTGGGCTTCTAGTATACCAAATGCCGCAACAGGGTCTTTTGAATAATCTTCATCTGGGGTGAGTTCTGGGATTCCTTTATATTTTTTCAATCCAATTATAAAACTCTCAGATAATCCAGATATGGATAATCTCCAAGCTTCAACTAATGTTGAAGTATATTTAGTATACTCTCTAGCTTTTGCATACTGAAGAATCCTATACATTAACCATTCTTCATTAGATGTGATTAACTGTATTAAATCTTCCATGGGCTCTATTAAAATTTGGTATGGGTCTTTTTAATCTTTTCTAGTTTATACTATAAGTTATTGCGATTATCTTAAAGAATCTTAAATCAAATTCAAATATGCGATCTCTACTTTAGTATTATCAAATTGTTTTTTCCGTATTTCTCTTTAATGATTAGATTCTTCTTTTCCAGCTGTGTTATAATCTGACTTATTTTAGATTTAGACAGACCTGATTGAGAAACTATGTCATTCTGAAAACATTTGCCTCCAGTTGATTTAATTATCTGGATAATTTTATCTTGGTCAGAGATTAATATTGGTGACTTATTTCTTTGTTTCCTCTTGAGTAAAATAATTGCTAATAAAATAATAATTATACCCGCTACACCAAAGATTAGTATATTTGATAAATTAGTAATAGAGTTCTTTTTCAGAACAGCTTTTGGCTCGTTTTCCAAAAATATTTTTGGCCCATACCAAAATAGAGACCGTGCTCTTTTTTCATTTGGTACCGGAATAACGCTGGTAATAGAATAATTTTCGGGATATTCTATTACGAGAACTTCACCTTCTTTAATATAATTCCCGTTTACAAAAGCATCACCAATTCTTAGTGTATCTTTTTCTAAAATACTAAAATTTTTCCATAAGAATTTCATTTCTACAATGCCGTATTTTTTGTTTATAGAATCAATAATTTGATAATTTAATGAAACATTTTCTATTTTCATTTCTCTACCTGAAGAATATGCGACAGAATTGATTATATTCTGTAGTGACTCTTTCTTTTCTTGTATAATAAACTCTTTATCTTCTTCCAATACCTTTGTATACTCCTTAAAAAAATCTATATCCTCTTGGGAAACTAATTCAAATCTTTTTTCAAGAACCCATAATGCACTTCCATCATCGTAGACTTTGATATAGATGCTGTTACTTTCTTCACAAAATACGCTAGCTATCGATGATAAAAATAATAATAAAAAAAATCCTAGAATAGCAATTCTGTACTTTTTCATATATTTAATTTTATATAGGTATTCTTAAGTCTTATCGATGCCATTATCGAAAAAACATATAAACGAACCGTTTATCTCTTAACTGATGATAAACTATAATCTATCTTTTAAAAAACCATTTTCTGACTTTAGAAAACTCCTTATAGGGATAGTCGTTAATATAATCCCTATTGTTAACTTGATATCCTATGGGTATATCCTTGAAAGTTCTGATATCAAGAAAGGAGTACAGACAGAGAATATGGAAGAATGGGACGACTTAGGAAAATACTTTACAAAAGGACTTCTAGGATTCATAATAGATATAATCTACGCTATACCTGCTCTAATCGTAGGAATGATTGCTTTCTTTATAGCTATCGTACCAGCAATAGGTAAACTTACCTTGTTAGGGCCTCAAAGAGTTGAGAGGATGAATCCGGGGGAACTATTTCCAATATTTATGCCATATATACTCGCATCTTTACCTTTAATAGTAATAGCCGTATTCTTGCTTTTGATTGCTTCCTATATCGCACCTGTTGCAACATTAAACTACATCAAAACAGATAACTTTTCAGAGGGCTTTAATTTCCAAGAAATAAAGAAATACATACTAAAAAGTGATTACATTATAGCTTGGTTACTGGCAGTAGTATTAAATTTAGCTTTAGTTGGAATTCTGTCAAATGTCCCCGTCATTGGAACTGCAATCGCCTCCTTTATAACTGGGATCATTAGTTTCTCAATGTATGCAGGTGTCATGATAGAAATTGATAAGAAAATTTAATTTTTTTATTATTTTTTTAACCGAAAATTATCTATACTATAACTAGTAATAGCTAACTGGTGTAGAATTGATTCAGAACGAGAGAATTAGAGTTCTAAACAACAAACCACAAAAAAATGGAGATTATGTTCTGTATTGGATGCAATCTTCCCAAAGAACAAATTTTAATCATGCACTAGAATATTCAATTATTAAAGCGAATTCTTTGAATAAGCCAGTTCTCGTTTTTTTTGGTTTAAATGAAAAATTTCCTAATGGGAATCTTAGAAACTTCTCATTCATGCTTGAAGGATTGCATGAAGTCCAGAAGTCTTTAGAAGAAAGAAAAATTAAATTCATTTTATTAAAAACATCTCCTGAAGTTGGGGCTACTCAGCTATCGAATAATGCATCAATCGTGGTTACAGACAAGGGATATCTCAGAAATGAACGTAGCTGGAGAAATTATGTTGCAATTAATATAGATTGCCCTTTAATTGAAATTGAATCGAACACAGTTGTTCCTATTGAAGAAGTTTCAAAGAAAGAGGAGTATTCAGCAGCAACTATACGGCCAAAAATAAATAAACTTCTCAATGTCTATCTTTTACCTTTGAAACAAAACATTCCTATCAAGAGTTCTTTGTCCCTACCTTATGATACACTTAATTTAGATAATATGGAGGAATTAATTAAATCTCTAAAGATAGATACAACTGTACCATCTTCTCCACATTTATTTGGTGGTACCTCGGAAGCAATGAGTAATCTTGAAACATTTATAAAGAAAAAACTTGACAGATATGACGAATTAAGAAACAATCCCAGTCTTGACTACTTATCAAACATGGGACCTTACCTTCACTTTGGTCAGATATCCCCTATTTTCATTGCTTTGAAGATTCTTGAGATAGATAGTCCCGGCAAGGGGCCTTATTTAGAAGAGTTGATTGTAAGGCGGGAACTTTCTATGAATTATACTTATTACAATCCTAAATATGATTCTTTTGAAGGACTTCCTGAATGGTGCAAAAGGACATTAGAAATTCATGAAAAAGATACGAGGGATTATACTTATTCTAAAAAAGATTTTGAGATGGCAAAGACCCATGACCCTTACTGGAATGCAGCCCAAAACGAAATGGTATATTATGGCAAGATGCATGGCTACATGAGAATGTATTGGGGGAAAAAAATAATTGAATGGACAAAATCGCCAAAAGAGGCTTATGAGATACTATTATATCTAAATGATAAATATGAGTTAGACGGTCGTGATGCAAATGGTTATACTGGTGTGGCTTGGTGTTTTGGAAAGCACGATCGTCCTTGGTCTGAAAGAAAAATATTTGGCAATATACGGTATATGAATGATAAAGGTCTAAAAAGAAAATTTGACCCAGATGCTTATGCGAAAAAGATAAATGATTATGTTTCTAAAATATAAGTATGAGTGAAAATGAAGTTATAGGTAAAGTTTTCCCAAAAATATCTGCATATTCTCTTGCTAAAACTGAAGTTAAACTTCCAGATATGGTCAAAGGTAAGATCGCTCTAATTGCAGTAGCTTTTGTACGAGAAGCACAAGAAATGATTGATTCATGGGCAATGCCTTTTGAGAAAAAGTTTTCTGGGAACATTAATTATGCCTATTATGAAGTTCCTATGATAGATGGTATTTGGAAGTTATTTAGGGGCTCTATCGATGGAGGAATGAGAGCCGGTATTCCTATGGAGAAGCATATGAAAGTTTTAACCTACTATGGCAACTATAAGGAGTACATTCGTTATCTTTTAATTGATAATATAAATATTGGATACGTTTTTCTGTTGGATAAAGAAGGCATAATTAAATTTAAAGGAATAGGATACGCATCTGATAAAGATTTATCTTATATGTTAGAAATGGCGAATAAATTAGATTGAAGTGATATTTTGAAAGAATTTTTAAAACCAAGAATTGTAGTAAGCAAATGTATTGAGTTCGACAGTTGCAGGTACAATGCACAAATGATATCTAGTGATTTTGTAAAGCTGTTAAAATCTTTTGTAGAATTTATTCCAGTATGTCCCGAGTATGAAATTGGTCTTGGTGTACCAAGGGACCCTATTCGAGTTATTTCATATGATGGGACTCTAAAGTTATTCCAACCAAGCACTGAGAAAGACGTTACAGATAAAATGGTAGAGTTTTCAAATTCATTCTTAAATGGACTTCCTGAAATCGAAGGATTTATCCTTAAATCAAAATCTCCTTCTTGTGGAGTTAGAGATGTAAAAATATATACAGTAAAGGGACCTCAACCTGAATCGCCAAAAAGTTCAGGATTTTTTGGGAAGGCTGTTTTAAATAAATATTCAAATATTGCAATAGAGGACGAAAATAGATTAACTAATTCAAGAATAAAGCAACATTTCTTAACTAAGATCTATGCATTAAGAAAATTTAATGAAGTAAAAAAGTCTAATTCAATAACTGAATTGATAGAATACCAGACCTATAATAAACTACTGTTTAGTGCCTATAATCAAAAAGAGGCTAAAGAGTTGGGAAGAATTGTCGGAAATATTGAAAAAATGGCAATAGAAAAAGTTATCGCAAATTATGAGTTCCATCTGTACTCATTATTATCCAAACCCCCTAAATGCGGCCCAAACGTCAATATACTGTTTCATATGTTTGGTTATATATCAGATAACTTGAATAAAAATGAAAAAGAGTTTTTCTTTCAATCTATTGATAAATATAGAAAGGGTCAAGTACCTTTGAGCGTACCTACAAATATTTTGAAGGCATGGGTATTAAGATTCGATGAAAAATATCTTGAAAATCAGAGTTTCTTTCAACCTTATCCTGACGGATTATTGTCTCTTGAAGATATCAATGCGTGTGATGTTAGAGATTACTGGGAATAGTCCATTATTTTTTGAACGCTTTTATCTCTTCAACATCAATTAATTTCCAGACTATGCTTCTTTTTTCGTTAATTAATGCTTCGAACGATTCGTTTGGAGAATGGCCTAAAGCAATCATGATGTTTTTTGATAGATTTCTAGTTAGTAACATCTCTACAAAATCTTTCCTTATTTTTTTATCTTCTTTTTCATCTGTGATCTCGATTATTTTCCCAGAAAGTATCATAAAACTGAAATCGGAAAAATCTTTTTCATAATCTTCTATCTCTACTAGAACGTAGGGGTACTCCCTAAAATAAGATATTTTCTTACCATAATTAGTAGATAAAAAATACATGTGTTTGCCATCAAATATATACAATAAAGGTGCAATATATGGGTATTTATCCCCTCGGAAGGCGACTCTACAAAGATACTGTTTTGAGATAAGTTTGTCATATTCTGATTTTTTCATTTTTGGTATTTTTACGATTTCCATATGCTACCATAATATAATTATATTGAAAGTTTTAAAATCTTTTGATTAATTTATATTGTGTAGGATACGAATTAATAAAATTATTGCATTATATAAGAAAGCTTTTTAACTTGAATCTATGTCCTTAAGTCTATTACTTATCGAAGTGTCATATATGCAAGATTTAGATGGTCAAAATACTAAGGCGCATAGTGATGGTATAAAGGCTCTCCTAGGCGATCCAAAGAAAGCTATACTAAAACTCTCCACACCAATGATAATAGCTATGCTGGTCCAAACTCTGTATAACTTTGCCGACGCCCTATGGGTTTCTTTTTTGGGCCCCGATGCTTTATCTGCAGTAGGATTTTTCTTTCCATTCTTTTTTATGATAATATCCGTAGCTTCGGGTGTAGGAATGGGGGGGAGTGCCGCAATATCAAGATTTATAGGTTCACATAAAAAAGAAGATGCAGATAACGTTGCAGGCCATACAATTGTCTTAATGTTTATACTCGGTATAGTTTTTACAATACCTTTTGTTTTACTGTCCCGACCTATATTTGAAGCCATGGGCGCAGGGAATGTACTAGAAGATGCAACAATTTATGCACAGATAATGTTTGGTGGCACTTTACTTATTTTCTTTGCCAACGTTGCAAACTCAATTCTAAGGGGCGAAGGAGATGCAAAAAGGTCAATGTATGCAATGTCTTTTGGGTCAATTCTCAATATAATTCTTGATCCAATATTTATTTATCTATTGAAAATGGGTGTAGCTGGGGCAGCATGGGCTTCTGTATTATCAATGGGTGTATCGGCAGTGATTCTGTTTTACTGGTTATTTATAAAAAGGAGTAGCTACGTATCAATAAATCTTTCAAATTTCAGATTTCATAAATTTATACTATTCGATATTTTAAGAGTCGGAGTTCCTTTTTCTTTATCCCAGCTTTTAATGTCATTTTCCACTCTTGGATTGAATTTGATTGTAGTTTCAGTAGCTGGAACTGATGGGATAGCAATCTATACTTCTGGTTGGAGAATTGTAATGTTCGGCACATTACCATTAATTGGAATGGCCACTGCAGTAACTGCTGTGAGCGGTGCAGCATATGGTGGAAAGGACATAAAAAAACTTGATACGGCATATATGTACTCTGTTAAATTAGGACTATTAATGGAAGTATTTGTTTCCTCGATAGTTTTTATTTTTGCTCCGCAGATTGCTTCGGTATTTACTCAATCTGCAGAAGGAATAAGAATCCTTAAAGATTTAACAAGTTTTCTTAGGATAACAGCCTTTTTTTACCCATTTGTTGCATTTGGCATGTTTTCTTCAGCGATGTTTCAGGGTACCGGGAAAGGTGTTAACTCTTTGATTGTAACATTATTTAGAACACTTATTTTGACAGTACCCTTTTCCTATTTATTTGCGATATTTTTTAAGATGGGGCTTAATGGTGCTTGGTGGGGGCTTGTTGTTGGAAACATTCTTGGAAGTTTGATAGCTTATATTTGGGCTAAAGTATATGTTAAAGGACTTTTTAAAAAAATTAGTTTTTAGAAATTAATATTAATAATTTCTTAAATCAAATATACTATTAATCGAAATATTCTTAAACTAATAGTTTTAATACTTTATGGTGATATGCTGAAAAAAAATAAAATAGGAGTATATTTGGCATTGATGTTGACATTACTGATTTTTTTAGTCTCCATGTTTGGGGCGGATGAAAATGAAAATACTTTTTGCT
>LNGD01000040.1 GCA_001587675.1 Candidatus Methanofastidiosum methylothiophilum | reverse complement strand
CTTTATCGATGAAAAAAGGGAATACTCCCCAAGAAAATTATTTCTTTTTGCAAGTGATTGTATCAATTTACTGTAATTTTCTGAATAAATTTTGGAAAGAATATTATTGCCAAGTTTTGGTTTTTCAGCTAATTGATATAAAATGCCATTTGAATCAAAACTTATTCCTCCAATAACTTTCTTAGGGGGATCGATGTCCCTATATTCTGGGGGCACCATCATTTGAATAATCTTCATTAATTCCATTGCAAGTTTAGAATTCCAAGAAAGAGAGGATAAAGATATACCACCAAGTTTTCCATTATAGGGGGCACTTAGAATTGGCGCTTGGAATGACTTTGAAATTTCTTTATCTAGTGGTAAGTTATCAGATAATAATTTTTCAATTATTCTTTTTTCAAAAGGAACGTCCAGATAAATAGAATCAGATGGGAGCTCCTCCCATTCCTCTATTAATATCCCAGAATCACTTTTTTGAAGTTTCGGATTTACTATATATATCTTCTTTGATTTTGTTATCTTAATCAAGCTGTAATTATCCGGCATCTTGATATTGTTAGGAATAAATCCTATATTCAGTGCAATAGGCGTGTTGAATAATGCTGAAAGTCCTATAGGTTTAGCCCCAAGCATAGATTCAATTACAACTTCCCAAGAAGAGTCGATATTCAAAGGAACTACATAAAGAGATATTTCTTCTAAATCTTGGCCACTTTCTAAGCGATTAAAATTTTTGAACCATTCTTCAATGACTAAAATTCTCTTCTTTTCATACTCTAAGAATTCAACATTAATGAATTTCCGATCCCAAGGATATTTAGAATATGTTGGATTTTTTCTCCACAAATAATAATCATTTAATCGTAATCCCTGATATGTCATTTTATCCTTCAATAATAATAATTATGCTACATATATAAAATTAACACAACATATATTAAAGCAAGTAATTTCATTTGTAATGGGTAAGAAGAAATGAAAATATTTGAGTATAAACCAATTGGTGGAAAACTAATCAGCATTTCTTTCAATTATTCAAATAGTATATTTTCAGAAGTAAAGATTTATGGGGATTTTTTTATATTTCCTGAGGAAGCAATAGAAATCTTAGAAAAATCAATTGAAGGAAAGAGTTACAGTGAATTATCCGATACAATTGATAATTTTCTGTCATTAGGAGTAAGATTTTATGGGATTACAAAGCAGGACCTTATAGAAGTATTTAGAGGAGCGATAAATGAAAAGTAAAACTATTTGCTATCCTTCAAAAAAATCTTTTCCAAGTATTTCTATTACTGGAGAAAATTGTTTTTTCTCGTGTAGCCATTGCAATCGTAAATATTTAAAATCAATGATGAGTATTAATCAAGAAGAATTATTCCAAAAGGCAGTTGAACTAAAAAATAGGGGTGCCATAGGGCTTTTAATTAGCGGAGGATATAATCAAAATGGAAAAGTCCCTATTGATTATTCTATTCTCAAGAAAATAAAAGACAATACTGACCTTATAATCAACTTACATCCTGGATTTGTAAATAAGGAAGATGCTAAACAAATTAAGGAAAGTGGAATTGATGCCGTTTCAGTTGACTTTGTTGGAAGTAACGATACGATAAATAATATATTAAAAATCCCATTTACAGTCAATGATTATGAAATGAGCCTAAAGTATTTGATAGAAGAAGGCGTTAATACGATCCCCCATATATGCATTGGACTTGATCAAGGTAATATTGTAGGAGAGTATAAAGCTATTGAAATAATAAAAAAATATAATATAAAATCACTTACACTTTTAGTTCTTATAAAAAACGAAATGCAAAAGATAAAACCAATTCAGTACGACATTGATTCAATAAAAGATTTTATTAGATATGCAAGAGATACCTTACCTAGTCTAAAACTTTCTTTGGGCTGTATGCGACCAAGAATAAAAGAGCTTGAAGATATTGCTTTAATATTCGATAATATTGTAAATCCCAATAGCAATATGATTAAACTTATAAGAAATGAATATGAAATAATTGTAAAAGAAATATGTTGTTCTTTATGCTAGTGGTCCTATGGAAAATATACCCTCTATAGATAACAGCACTAACATCAAAAAAATCTTGAGGTGTGCTTTTGACCTTACGGATCTAGAAGTTAGTATTTTATTGATGCTCCCTATTGATGGTTTAAGGGTAAAGGAGATTTATCAAAAACTAAAAAAGGATAGGACAACTATACAAAAATCATTGAAAAATTTATTGGATAAAGGATTGATTTTTAGAGAATCAAAATGCTGTGTCCAAGGAAAAAGAGGGAGATATTTTGTGTATAAACCTATAGAACGTGAAGAAATTAGAAAAAAAGTCCTTTCAAATATAGACAAGTGGTATGAGGGATTACAAGAATCTGTAAAATCAATTTAACTATTATATGAAAAAAATATCACACCAAAGATTTTTAAGCAATTATTTCCCCTTTAAGTTTAGGTGAATAAAATGGGAAAGAATACAATTGAGCTAACGGATGCAAACTTTGATCAGGAAGTTATAAAGTCTAGTAAGCCAGTTATAGTTGATTTTTGGGCTACATGGTGTGGACCATGCCAGATGATAGCTCCTGTTATTGAAGAGCTTGCAGGGGAACATCCAGAATGGAAAGTTGGCAAGTTGGATGTCGATAAAAATATGTCAGTAGCGCAGAAATACGGTATTAGAAGTATACCATCAATTGCAGTTTTTAGAGAAGGAAAAGTATTCGACATGATAGTTGGATTCATGCCAAAAGAAGAGCTAGTAAAGAGAATACAGAGAAATGTTTAATTTTGTTTAATATTATTTTTTAGCTTATTTTATTTGAATTAAAAAAATATTATATTATAATACCTTCCATCTCACGGTTGTAAATACCGGACCTCTGATATCAATCTTTCCCTTTCCCCTAAGATACTGGTGAATATATGTAGGTAATGAGAGATTAATATCAGAAATACTTCTGACTATAGGAATTCTCTCTTCGTATTCCCCTTGTTCTTTTGTTGTTTCGATTTTTGACACGACTTTTCTAAAGAAAGCTTCAATATACGAAACTTTGGTATCGACACCGTTCTTAATTATTTTAAGGGAATTTTCATCTTTAGAATCGGGAAGTATTCCGACCATAGCTTTTTCTAAGACATAAATTTGATTGAATCCTGCAGGCCCTATCAGTTTAGTATTCTCCTCAGGCTCAACTATCTTTACTTCAATTTGTCTACCTAAGAAATCTCCCTTATAAGAAGTGAATTCACATGGTGATTGTACGTCTTTGTTTTGTCTTGCAGTCTCAAGCAATAGTTTTAATAACTTCTCTCCGTCCAGCGTTTTTATATCTTCAACAAATTCGATAGATTTTGCAATGTCTTGGTCTGAGAATTCAACTTTGTAAAACTGAGGATATATCAACTCACGAATATCATTTACACCACTTCTAATCATAGAGATTCTCTCAGCGCCCTGACCAATATTTAGGACATCATAAGGAATCTTATATTTCTTTAAGACTTCTTTAGAGTAGAGTCCAAAATCAGCAATCTCTATCCAGTCACCTAATTTGATAAAAGCTTCGTGTTCAGTTCCAGCCTCGTAATAGCTTGCACTCCTCTTTTTGACCTTGAATTTAACTTTGTCAAAACCGAGTTTTTCTGTAAAATTTGTTACAATCTCCTTTCCTAGCTCAGGAGATATTTCTTTGTCCATAACAACGCATGATGCTGAAAAATGACTTCTAAGATGTGTCTGGTCTTCTCTCTGCTCACGCCTGAAACATCTATCAATTGAGAATAACTTTAATGGAAGCTCACTTCGCCCAGCAAGAGCCTGTAATGTAATAAACCACCCAGAAGTCATGTGTGATCTCAAAGTAAGATTTGTTGGAACAGGTATTAAATCTTTAAACTCTTTGAATAAATCCAATATCCTTTCTGCATCGCCAAATTCAATCCCGAGTCCTTTAGATATTGACTCAACAAAATCGTCACCTTCAATATTTCCTCTCTTGTAATCCTGTAAAGTCCTTTCAAGATTTCTAACTCTTCTCTCATCAAGCTCAACTATTTGAGATATTTTATCTTTGACCTCTTTTGAAAGCCCTACATTAGGTCTTGGAAGACCTGCAAGATAGTAAACTCTATCTAATATTGCTGGAGTTTCTGAACCCCATTGTTTGTACATATCTTCGTCTGTTATAAATAGTGGATTGAATACTTCATCAAATCCAAGATCAAGATAAATAGTTCTAAGGAGTGAAATAGTATCCTCTAAAATATGTGATTTACCCATAAACTAGCCCCTCTCCAGGTTCAGCTTCTTTCTTTTGTGGAACTGCAGAAACTACAGGTATCGGAACTGGGCATGGAACATTAATATCTTTTGAAACTCCTACTGCCTCAACGAAACACCTGTAAAGTATTGAATTATGGACAAAAAGGAATTTCCCACTGTCAAGTCTTTTCCGTTCTTTCCACTCATTCATTATTTCTTCTTTGTCAGGTCCCTCGTAAACAAAAACGCCTTCAATTTTAATTGAGCAAACATTGGGGGTGTAATTACAACAGAAGACAAATTCCATAAATAAATTATTCGTATTATTTAGATATGCATCTGTCAAAGTTAAATTACTTGAAATACTAACAGAAGGAGACCCCTCATCAACTCGAATAAATCTCTTGGCCTCAATGCCAGTTAAAATTACGCCTCCCATAATACCATGCCTCAATAAGATATTTTGTATATAAGATTAACTTATTGGAAATCAATTTCTAGACAAAAGTACAACCCTTGAATCAGATGCAGAATCAACTGATTTATAACCTGATTTTTCTTCCAAGTCCTTACAAAACTCAAGAATATCTTCAAATGTAGGCATATTTTCTATTTCAAGCCTCTTTCGGGAATAGCCAACAAACATATAAGCTTTGGCTTCAATGAAATCAGGTTTAGATTTTTCTATTAATTTTGCATAATTATCGATATCGGCCATGTTATAGTCTTTAACAAGAGTAAGCCTTAGTATCCTTCTTTCAGTTTTAATTTTTGGAAAAAGTTCAAGAGATTCATTAAGTTTCTCCCAGCCATTTTTTATCTGAGGATTACAAACATGTTCATAAGTTTCTTTTGTTGGTGCAGGTAAAGTAATGTAAAGATTATCAGGATATGAATCCATAGAGGAAAGAACTTCAGGTGTTGTTCCGTTTGTTACTAGGAAAGTTGAAAAATTTCTTTTTCTAAATCCCTCTATTAATCCAGATATTTCCGGGTAAAGAGTTGGTTCCCCGGCAAGAGAGATTGCAACATTATTGGGATTTTCTGCCTCTTTTAATTTATTAATATCAACTTTCTCTAAAAATCCATGGTACCCAGATAGAAGTTCTCTTTGTGCTTCTATGCATCCCTCAATTATAGTTTCAGGATCGTCATATTTGGAAGGTTTCTCTTCGTTGTATTCAACTGGCCTCCAACAAAATAAACACTTGTGGGAACACCAAGCAACTGAGGGGGTCATCTGAAGACATCTATGGCTTTCAATTCCATAGAAACGTTGTTTGTAACATACTCTGCCTTCAGTTAAACTTTTTTTTGTCCAGTGGCAGATTTTTACTGCACTATTTGCCCCAACAATCTTGTATTTCTGTCTCTTCAGTGTACTCCACACATTCTCCATTGGTAGTTCCTCCGAGCTCCTGAACAAAATACTCGACACACTTCTTTAAACCTTCTTCCATATTTCTTTTGCCATTTGCACCGGCCGCACCTTTATGGCCGCCACCTTCCCCATCAATTATAGAAGCAACTTGAGACATTATCTTTGCTAGATTTATTCCTCTATCAAGTACTGCTTTCTTAGCACGACCGCTAATCCTTACCTCGGACCCATTATCTGCTCCAACGAAGGCAACATCTGCACCAGTCGATAGAATAGCCTTTGCAGAAAGAGCTTCACAACTAGAAACATTTGAAGTTGCAACAATAAAGTCAGAAATACTGTAAATCTTCATTCTCTGATGGGCCTTTAGAATTGCAATTTTCTTTGAAATGTCATCTTCAACTTTTAAAAGGTCATCGACATCGGATATATGGTAACCTTTCTTGAAGATATGTATCAGAGTTTTTAATGTATTGACGTCTGAAAATCTCATGTGCCCAGTATCTGTAACAATTCCAGTTAGAATCCCTCTAATTAATTTATCACAGTCAAGGTTTTCTTTATTTAATAGGCCCTCGTCTTTCATTTTAAGCATTATGTCAAATATTATTTCTGCAGTTGAAGTTCTTTCTTTATTGAGGCAATAAGTGTACTTTTTACCTTTAAATTTACTTGTTTCAAAAGTTTCATGGTGATCTATGGATATCAATACTTCAGCATTGTCAAGCATTCGTTCAAAAATACCAAGTTGAACAGGAGTAGAAGTGTCAAGTATTATCAGATTCTTGTTATCAGTTGGGGCTGTTACTATAAAATCTCCAAGGTTTGAAAGGAGATTTTTTGAAAGATTATTTAATGTTTCAGTGCCTATTATTACTTTTTTGCCTTGTGATTTCAATAGCTCCTTTAGAGCTATTCCGCTTCCAACTGCATCTGGATCAGCGTTTTGGTGAAGAAGTATTATATAATCGTCTTGTCGCAATAATATTTCCATTAATCTAGTATACTCTACATTAGACAACATTTATTCATTCTCAACAAAATATTCACCGGTTTAACCGGAGGAGGGTTGACCACCTAAAGCCTTCTGAAGATTTTTCTGCATCTCTTCAAGCTTTTTCTTCACTCTATCCTCTTGCTTTTCAATAGTTTTTATCCTGATGTCAATGGACTCCTTCTTTTTGTTGAGATCTTCTAAAAGATCAGCTTTTTCAGACTTTATTAAAATACTGCCAATACTCTTGTAAACAACGGGATTCTCTGTTTTTGAAAGCTCGCTCAATGCGGCTTCTGTTTCACTCATTTCAATTTTTAAAGATTGTAATTGGCTAACTATAATTTGGTACTGACTCTGCAACTGTTGAAATTGCATTAGTTCCTGTTGTATATTCTCCGGAATATTCTGCAAAATACCACCTCAATATTGTATATAACAAAATTTGAAATAGAGTAATTATAAACCTTTGGGTGGCATAAGTTTATATAACTGCAAGAGAAATTAGGATTTATGAGGGCACTTTACGTTGGAAGGTTCCAGCCTTTTCATCTAGGACATCTTCATGTTGTAAAACTAATTTTGAATTCTTCAAAAGAGATAATTATAGCTATAGGAAGTTCACAGGTTTCTCATACAATCCAAAATCCCTTTACTGCAGGCGAAAGATTTCTCATGATTAAAAAAACCTTAGAAACAGAAGGAGTTGATCTAAGGCGAGTTCATATTTTACCTGTACCGGATATATATAGAAATGCATTATGGGTAAAGCATGTTGAAACCATTACGCCACCTTTTGATGTAGTCTATGCAAACGAACCAGTAACAGTTAGACTTTTCAAAGAATCGGCTTATGATGTAAGAGGTCCTGAATTTTATAAAAGAACAATTTATTCTGGTGAAGAAATAAGAAACAGAATTTTAAACAAGGGAGATTGGGAAAGCCTTGTGCCTAAAGCAACAGCAGAGGTCATAAAGGATATTGACGGAGTAGCAAGACTATTTGAGATAATTAAGTCAGATAAAAAAGAAACTTCGTACCAAGAAATGGCAAATTCAATTTAGTCGAAAATTTTAAATATTGCTTTTTAGTAAATCAAAAGGTTTTCATATGGAACATAGAACTATATTTACGGCCAGAGAGATATCTGAAATGGCAATTGCTATAGCTCTTTCAACAGTTCTGAGTTTCATTAAAGTATTCCAGATGCCACAAGGCGGATCAATTACAGCCGGAAGTATGATTCCAATAATCTATCTAGCTCTTAGAAACAGACCAAAAGTTGCTCTTACTGGCTCTATTCTTTATGGAATTGTCCAATTCATGGTTGAGCCATTCTTTGTTCATCCAGCACAGTTCATTTTAGACTATCCCCTAGCATTTGGAGCACTAGGCATTGCTACTTTCATGAAAAAATATCCATTTATTGGCGCAGGTATTGGAGTTTCTTTAAGATTTATTTGCCACTTCCTTTCAGGATTCATATTTTTCGGGATGTACGCACCTGAGGGAATAAATCCAATATATTATTCAGCAATTTACAATGGGTCTTATTTGATCCCAGAACTTGTCGTAACAGCGATATTTATTTATATTCTCTCTAAGAAGAAACTCATAGATGCTTTCAAATAAAAAAACCCTAATAATCTTAAGTGAATCTGAGCCATGCGATCTAGATGGGAGTTTCGATACTGTTTTGGTATCTGATGGTGGTTACAAGACAGCTAAAAAGATGGGCCTTAATATTGATGTTCTTCTCGGAGATTTTGACTCAATAACATCTGAAGAGCTAAATGAAGCAAAAAATAAAGGAATCAAAACTATATCTTTTCCCTCAGATAAAGACAAGACTGACGGAGAGATTGCAGTTGATTATGCAATATCCCTAGGTTCAAACGAAATAGTAATCCTAGGTAGTTTCAAAGAGGAGCTTGATCATGCATTAGGCAATCTATTCTTGCTTTTTAGAATAGATAAAGTTGGTATAACTTCGAAATTACTAACTCAACTTTATGAAATAGAGATTATAAATTCTAAAAAAGAGTATATTGGAAAACAAGGGCATGAATTATCCTTGATACCTATTTCAGAGGTAGTTGAGGATTTGAACATTCAAGGTGGTAGATATAATCTAAAAGATGTAAAAGTTGAGATGGGTCAGACGTTAACATTAAGGAATATAATAATAGATAAAAAAGCGATAGTATATTTTAATAAGGGTAAAGTTTTATCAATATTGAGAAGATAAAATAAGTGGTGAGCCCATAACAAAACTATCCGAGAAAGAAAATCAGAGATATAAAAGACAGCTTATCCTAAAAGATTTTGGGGAGAAATCCCAGATTGTTCTAAAAGATTCAACTGTCACGATATTTGGCTGTGGGGGTCTTGGATGCCCTACTGCAACGTATCTTGCAGCAAGTGGAATTGGAAAGATAAATCTTATTGATTTCCAGAAACCTGAATTATCTAATCTTAATAGGCAAATAATGCATTTTGAAGAGGATTTGGGTAAAAAAGACAAATCAACTTCGCTAAAGGAAAAACTTATTCGCTTAAACAGCTCCATAGAAATAGAATCTTTCTCTTTAAAAGTTGATGAGAATTCAATCAATAAATTTAAGGAAAGCAATGTTTTAGTGGATTGCTTAGATAATTTCCACACAAGATATATCTTGAATGAATTCGCATTAAAAGAAAATATACCTTTAGTCCATGCAGGAGTAGAGTCATATTATGGGCAATTAACTACAATTATCCCAAATAAAACTCCCTGCATAAAATGTCTTTTCCCTAATATGCCAGATAAGAAAGAAGAGTTCCCAATTATTGGTCCACTATGCGGTGTTTTGGGTTCTCTCGAGGCAATGGAAGTTATTAAACTACTTACAGGAATAGGAGATCCCTTATCCGGTAAGCTACTAATAGTAGATCTAAAATCAATGTTTTTTGAAACAATTAATTTCAATAGAAAAAATGATTGTGTCGTCTGCTCAAAATATTTCTAAAGTGTTTATTTATCGTCTAAGAATCCCACTTCTATATAATATTGACTACTTACCCCAATCATATATGTTGCGCTCTCTTTAACTTTTAGTTCATTACCTTTCATTTCTTCAAAATTCTTCCATGCAGATCCGTAGTATACAACGGTCTCATTTTCTGATCTTTCAAAAGGGTCTTCAAATTTGGTATAGTAAACAGTTGGAGGATCTGAACAAAATGAACTTCTACATGTTACTACAGCCCTTATTACTTGGTCACTTCTGATTGAGTATACATTTGCAATAATACCTACTTCAGGAAGCCTATATCTAGCTTCTGGAACAAGTTTATAGAAGAATTTAGGTGCACAGCCACACTCAACAGAGCAACTTTCTTTTAGGAAATCAGGGACGCATACTCCATTTACACACTTATAGGACCAAAGATCCTCGCCTCTACACTTATCGATACATTTAACTTTCGCACAAAGGTCAACGACACAACCACATTTTTCAGAGCATGGCTCAATTCTAACAAAATCAATACATACGCCATCTGAACATTTTTGGCTCCATAAATCCTCCCCGTGGCAAACATCAGGACAAGTTACATTTTCACATAGATCCTTTGGAATAACAGGTGGTGGCTCATTTTTTTTAGTATTGCATCCAGAAAATAAAATTACAAATCCTATTAAAACCATGGTAAAAAATAAACATAATCTTTTGTAATCCATGAAAAGAATAGTTAATAATTTATTATAAACTTTAAGGTTAATCTAATCAGTTTATATATACAAGATTACCAAATTAATCATGCACTATACATCCGATAGATTTTGGGAAATCGACGCTCTGAGGGGTATAGCAATTATTATGATGGTCATATATCATATCAGCTATGACTTATTTTTTCTTTCCGGCTTCCCAATAAAAATACATTCAATACCCTGGGTATTGTTTCAGAGGACAACTGCTTCATTGTTTTTACTGTTAGTTGGAACTTCACTGACTATCAGCAATTCAAAGTTAAAGGGAAAGTTGTCTAATAAAGATATAATAAAAAGAAATTTTCTTAGAGGGATAAAAATCTTTATTTGGGGATTTATTATAACTTTGTTCACTCTTATTTTTTTAAATGATGGTATAATCCTATTTGGAATATTGCATCTAATCGGAATTTCAATAATTATCTCATATCCCTTCTTGAAACATAAATACAAAAATCTGGTCATTGGTACAGGTATTATATTAATAGGCACTTATCTTGGGAAATTTAACTTCGATACACCTTATTTTCTATGGCTTGGTTTTGAACCAAAATACTTTTTCTCTTTTGATTATTTCCCTATTTTTCCATGGTTCGGTGTGGTCTTGATTGGTATCTTTTTAGGAAATGTATTTTATCCACAAGGAAAAAGAGATTTTAATATGCCTGAATTCTCAAATTATTATATTATTAAAATGCTGTCTTTTTTAGGGAAACATTCACTTAAGATATATTTACTCCATCAACCAATCATAGTACTAATATTGTATATAATTGGATTAGCTGATTTATCATTTGTTACGATATAATCAAAGAAAACCCTTTCTTCTAAGTTTATTTTTCAGGACCTTAATATTAAATGGTGACCCATGAGAAGGGTATAAATCTGTGACGCCGGCTTCAATTAATTTTTTCCAACTTTGATAAATTTGATCTATATTTTCCCCAAATATTGGCTCCCCTG
>LNGD01000039.1 GCA_001587675.1 Candidatus Methanofastidiosum methylothiophilum | reverse complement strand
TAAATTGTATTTTTTAGATAGTTTTTCATAAATGCCAAAAACTTTTTTTTGGAATTCATAATTTTCTTCATAAAGGTCCTTTTCTTTTCGCCTCTTCATTGCTGATTCTGGTGTTACTCTTATGTAAAAAACTATATCTGGATCCAAGGAATACTTCTCAATTTCTTCAATCCATTTGGGATCAACGCCGTTTGCCCCTTGATACGCCATATTGGAATATTTGTATCTATCTGAAATTACAAATTTATCTTCAGAAAGCGCTTTTTTTATTTTTATAAAATGTTCGTACCTATCTGCTGCATAAAGCATTGCAACAGTTTCAGATGCAAGGGAAATCTTTTTCTGAAGATTTTTCTTTATTACCTCTCCAATGGGATCTTCGTATATAGGCTCATGGGTTAATAGAACTTCAAAGCCCTTGCTTGTTAAAAATGATGAAAGTAATTTTGCCTGTGTTTCTTTTCCTGAAGCATCAATGCCTTCGAATACTATGAATCTATTCATGCAATAACTAAGACTCTTTAGTTTTTAATATTTTAGGATAAATCAATCATTAATCGTAAAACTTTTAAGTGCCCTGAGTCATTTGGCATTTAATGACTTATGACAGGGTATACATTAGATTAGCGGCTGCTGGTGACTTCGATAAAAAATTTCTGTTTGATTTTCAGAAAGAATTACAAAATGTACTCTACGATAACGGCATAAAAGCAACTTGTTTCTATAATAATTCAGGCACAATTGAAGTTGATAAAATCCCAAGTGGAGCTTATACGTCCCATATTGGAAAATATAACACTCATAGCCTATTTTCTTATGGACAGACCAAGCGAGAGGATTCTTTGAAGAGACTTGGGCAAGCGGCCATTCTTTTAAAGGTACTTGTAATAGTAGATGTCGAAATATTTAAACAAGGATTTGCCGGACTATTGTTTGGTGAAGCTGAAGTTGGGAAAGATATAGCTATAATCTCAACAGCGCCTCTAGAAAATCATTTCAAAAGTACTTTTTTAATTAAGGAAAGAGCGTTAAAAGAGGCGCTTCATGAATTAGGTCATACTTTGGGCCTTGATCACTGTAAGAATCCGGGTTGTGCTATGAATATATCTAAAGATATCTATGATATAGATGAAAAAAAGAAAAAATATTGTATTGACTGTTTGAATATCTTATTTAGAGGACATCGTTAAGAGACTCTTATATAAACAGTACTCGGGAATGAAGCCTCACCAATTCCTTTGAAAACTACTTCACCAGTATTTTTATTGACTTCAAATTTCAAAGCGTGGTAGCTAACTGTTAGATTATTTCCATCAAGTTTTCCAATTCCTCTCAAGACCTCTATTTCAAATACTGAGCCGGTATCTTTTATTTTGTTTGTTGGGCTGTAAGGATGAAAAGAAAATGATTTTGTTCCTGATATTTTTTGACCGTTTTCCCATATGTAAGCATCTACGAGTTTCAGTGCATTTTTCTCAGAAACAGGGATCATTGTAGAGATTTGATTTTTAAGACCATCTCGCTCTTCAGTAAGTAGATTTTTTTCAATTGTTAATGCTTCAATATCATCTTTCAAATCCTTATTCTCAGTATAGAACAAATATGAGGTTCCACCTAAGATAAGGACAAGCAATCCAAGTATTGCTATTATACTTTTACTCATAAATTCCACCTTTTTCAAATAAAATTTAAAAAAATATCTATATAAATATTTGTAAAAACTGATAATTAATAATTAATTTCCATCGTTATTTAAAGAAAATGTTATAGATTATAGACGATAATTTAATGTTTTTAGAAAGATTTAAATATTCTTTCCCAAATTGTTGTTTATGAATAGGAAGCTAAGGCTATCGATCTCAATCATGCTTATTTTGTTTACTTTGTCATTATTCATTGCATATGTTGCAGCCCAAACTGAGTCAAGTTCTCAGCATTATAGATTCCAGATGAAATTTTTAGGTCCTGAAGGAACAGTAAGGCCGGATGAAAATTTAAGGCTCTCAGATATTCGTTTCATAATCCAACAGGATAAAATAATCTTGAAGATGAACGTTTACATTCCAAGAAATTCAGGGATAGAAAAAATGGAAATATCATTTGTAAATGATCCAGATAGATCAAAAAGATTCTTTGTTGAACCAGCTCAGGCAAAAGATGTCGTGACATCAATAAAGCCACTTTATATGAACGCAGGTGAATCATACTTTCTAAGGGATGGAGATGTCAATAGAAAAATATCCATTCTATCATTGACTTATAAACGAGTTGGAGATTACTATTATCAATTGCCTTTAAATGCTACAGTTGATTCATTTTATGGGGAGTTTTGGATTGTATTTGACCGTGGGTCTTCTGATCCTTCAATATTGCTTGAGGATAACAATATCAATATTTCATTTTCATATCCTTATGGAAATGCAGGTATAAATGGAATTAAAGTTCCAGATGAATATACCATAACAAAGATTACGCCTGAAACAACAGAAAGAGTAAAATCGTTTGTAGTCTATTATTCTGCACCTCCTACAAGCGTGTTCTTTGAGGCTGTAAAGAAACCGGCTGAGCCTACACCACTTGAGAAATTAAGTGCTTGGGGAAACTCAAATCTCGGGATATTTCTTATAATATTCACATTTATTTGTGGTCTAGACTCTTCAATGGTGTTCTTATCAAGTTGGAAGAAGGTAATTGGAGTAAGGAAAAGCAAAAACATCAAAGTTACAATAAATAAGGAAGAATGCAAAGATAGACCTCCTCCACAGCCCGAGAGAATTGAAAGACAAAGGCCAATCCCGGCACCGGTAACTGTTGAAAGGGAACGCCCTGAAAGGAGAGAAATTGTATCAAATAGATATCGCCCATATGGAAGAGTCGACAATACTCAAGATTTAATTGAAGACATTAAAAGACTTGAAAAGGCCATGGAAGATTACGAGAACTCAGTTAAGAATAGAAGGAAGTAATAGAGTGGATGATAAAAAATCTGTAGGGGAGTATGCAGCATCTTTAGTAAAAGATGGTGATATAGTCGGCCTAGGAACTGGTAGCACTACTGCTTTCACAATAAAGGAACTTGGTAGAAGAATAAAGGAAGAGGAAATATCAATTTATGGCGTTCCAACTTCTTTTCAAGCCAAATTATTGGCAATAGAATCAAAAATACCAATTACTACTCTTGATGAACACGATATTGATATTGCGATTGATGGTGCTGATGAAGTTAATCCTGACCTTTATCTTTTGAAGGGTAGGGGTGGTGCACTCTTGCAGGAAAAAATTATTGATTACTGCGCTAAGAGGTTTATCGTAGTGTGTGAAGAGAAAAAACTAGTTCAGACTCTAGGAAAATCTTTTCCTGCACCAGTTGAAGTTTTCCCGATGGCTTATAGGAATGTTTTAGATTCTTTAAAGGCAATGGGTAAGCCCGTACTAAGAATTGCTGAGAAAAAGGATGGGCCGGTAATAACTGACAACGGAAATTTCATAATAGACCTTTATACTACTATTAATAATCCAAAAAGTATGGAAAAGGATCTTAATAATATTCCAGGTATTTTTGAAAATGGTATATTTACATGTAAATGTGAAGTAATACTCATGAAAAATGGAAAAATAGAATTTATCAAGTCAAAATGAAATTTATAAAATAGGATGTTATATAAAAGGAAAGGTGAAAAAATGAAGGAATATGCAAAAGAAATAAAGTTCAATGTTCCGGAAAAAAGTGATATAGATAAGGGACTAATGGAAATGCTAAAATTCTTTTTAGACACAGAATCTAAAGTCAAAATCTACTTATATCTTTTAAAATCAGGAAAATCTTCCTCTGACAACATTGCAGAGGGAACTTCAATATATCCCAGCACGTGCCGTGAAGCCTTGGATTCTATGTTACAAATGAAAGTTATAGAAAAATACGAGGAAGGTGGCGAAAAATACACAGCAGTTTCTCCATCAAAACTTGTTGAGCGAAAGATAGGGCAGTTAGAGAAAGAATTAAATGATTTCCTGAAACTTGAAGAATTATTAAAAGACAGTAAAGAGATTAGAACGCCATTTCTCCCTTTCAAGATAAAAATTGAAAGAGTAGATAATCCTATAACCAAGGATGAGGAATGAAATCTTTTGATTAGGATAGACAATGACTTAATAGACTTCATATCCAATGCTGCAAAGAATACCTATCCTAACGAATTTGCTGCTTTTTTGAGAGAGGACAAAGGAATTATCTCTGAAGTTGTTCTCTCTCCTTTCAGTATATTTGGAAAAAATTCTTCTACAATATCTCATTTTAGCCTACCAATTGATCATACAATAATTGGATCAGTTCATTCTCATCCCGGACGAAATGGAAATCCTTCAGAGGGAGATCTAAACTTTTTTTCACGTTATGGAAAAGTCCATATAATTGTTAGATATCCTTATGAACAAGATGACTATTTTGTCTATTCAAGGAGTGGAGAATCTCTGGAGTACGAAATAATATGGGCGTTATAAGAGATGATTTAATTGAATCTCTTTCAGAATCAGTTTCTAATCTAATTGATACTCGTGAAACTGTACCAGTATCTTTTTCTGGTGGCGTTGACAGCTACATCACTGCAGCTTTAGTTAAAAACTATTCCACCCCAATATTGTATACAATTGGAAATGATGACTCAAAAGATCTTTTTTATTCAAAAGTTGCCTCTGAATCCTTAGAATCAGAACTTAGAATAATTAATTATTCAGATAAAGACATGGTAGAGGGTATTAAGAAAACTATTGAAATAATTGGGGCAGAGAATAGACTTGATGTTTTGATAGGCTCAACATTTTATCTTATAGCAAAAAGAATATATCAAGATGATTTTGATATTTGTCTATCTGGCCAGGGTGCAGATGAACTGTTTTTTGGATATGACAAATATAGGCGTGCATTGTTAGATAAAAAAAATCCTTTTGAATTAAGGAATAAAGATGTTGAAGAACTAAGTGAAATCTTAAACAGAAGAGAATATAAAATATTTGGACATTTTGGCATTAATTTTCTCTCGCCTTTCTTAGATGAAAAAGTAAGAAAAATATCAAATGAAATCGATATTTGTGAAAATCTAAAAGGACCAGATGATAATTTAAGAAAACATGTTTTGAGAGATATTGCTTCTTCGCTTGGTGCCCCAGATGAAATTATAAACAGAAGAAAAAAAGCTCTTCAATATGGTTCCGGAACTCTTGAAGAAATTAGAAAGATATCCAAAGATAAAGGAATAGCGCCTTCATTAAATGCTTATTTAGAATCAATAAAAAAATAATTTAATATTAAATAAAAAAATTTATTTTTTCTTACCAAACCCAAGAATGTCCATAAATGCTTTCATTGGATGTGGTTTGGGAGTTATTGAAACATCGTTTGTCCTATATTCATTGCCAAATTTAAAATAAATGGTTCCAGGTTGTTTTGCACGATATGTATATACAAAGTTATTTCCAGTTTTTGTAGGACCAGATACTTTGTATGCACCTCCCTTAACCAATGTGCCTGAAGCTTCAATAGTTGGATCATCTGGCGGTGTTTGGCTTTCACTTGGATAGTATACAGTTATTAACTCCCCAACGGCAACGTTATTTGGTGTAGCTGTGAATAATAACGCAAATGCTGAAGCAATTCCAAAAACACTTACAACAAAGAGCAAAGATATCAAAATTGTATATAATTTTTTCATATTATCCCTCTAATTAATCATCGTTAAATTATTTATAAAGGTTTCTAAATACAATCCCTACTATTGAGATAATCTCAAAAATAGTAACTCTTTTATTAAATGGAGTAAATGTTAAATTATGCAACTTAAATTAAAAATACTGGATATACAAGAGAATCAAGATATAGTATTCATTAATTTCAATGATGCTTTAAAGGAAAGAATAGATCCTGGAGAAAAAGTAGTTATTAAAAAATCAGATTATTTTTTTTCATCATCTGCTGTTTTGACAAATGATTTAGTAAAGATTGGATATATCGGAATTTCATCTGAAAAGGCTAAAAGATTAAACTCTAAGGACAATGACACCCTTGATGTATATCCTGATGGAAATATTGAACTTTCACATATATTAAAGAGAAAAATTGAAGGTAAGATACTTACTAAAGAAGAAATAGTAAAGTTAGTTGGAGGGATAATAACTGGAAACATTGATAGTGTTTTAATCTCAAGCTTCTTGACCTCCACACAGATCCTTGGAACTTCAACTAAAGAAGTGGAGCATCTAACTAGGGCAATGGCTGAAACAGGGACTATGATTAAATTTGAGAAAAGCCCAGTTATGGATGTTCATAGCATAGGAGGTGTCCCAGGGAACAAAACTGCGCTCTTGACAGTTCCTATTGTCGCATCTTCTGGACTCACTATACCTAAAACATCTTCCAGAGCTATAACTTCACCAGCAGGTACTGCAGATGTTGTCGAGGTACTTTCACCTGTTGATTTTGGAGCGGATAGATTAAAAGAGATAGTAAATTCTACAGGAGGCTGTCTTGCTTGGAGCGGGGTATTGAATCTAACACCTGCCGATGACAAGATAGTAGAAGTTGAAAGAAAACTTTTAATTGATCCAGAGCCGATTATTTTAGCCAGCGTTTTAAGTAAAAAATATGCAATGGGGGCAGATTTTCTTTTAATAGATATACCTATGGGCGATGGTGCAAAAGTAACAAATTGGGAAAGCGCAAGAAAACTTGCTTCCAATTTTACAGAGCTTGGATCCGCTCTAGGAATTCATGTCGAAGTTGCAATTACCTATGGTGGCCAGCCTATTGGGAACGCTGTAGGGCCAGCTCTTGAAGCCAGAGAAGCCTTACTAGCGCTACAGGGTAAACTAACTGGTAGTCTAACAGAAAAAGCGATTGGTCTTTCTGGAATTCTTCTTGAACTTGGAAAGAAAGCAGAAGTAGGAAAAGGAAAAGACTTAGCAAGAGAAATCTTAGAAAGTGGGAAGGCCCTAGAAAAATTCAAAGAAATAATAAAAGCTCAAGGTGGAAATCCCAATATAAAACCAGAAGAGATTCCACTTGGGAAATATAAAGAAAACATATCATCAGATGACTCCGGTTATATAACAAAAATAGATAATTCATTAATAGTGAAAGTTGCTAAAATTCTGGGAACACCCTTTGACAAAGGTTCAGGTCTTATTTTAAATTATAAGGTAGGGGACCGAGTTGAGAAGAATGACGTAATAGTTGAACTTTATGCTGAAAGCGAGGAAAGACTTTTATTAGCAAAGAAATTTTTAGATTATAATAAGATATTTCAGACTGAAGGGATGATTTTGAAAAGATTTCCAGGTTTGAAGGTGATTTGATGGAGCCTGATTATTATAATCTAAAACATAGAAGATTACTAGAGGACGCAAGAAGAAAAAGAGAAGATGGATTTATACTTTTTTTTTCTTTGTTTTTGTCTGCTTTGTTCCTATTCTTAGTTGGATTTGGATTCTCTTTTATTCTAGTTGTAGCTGGAGTAATCGTTCTATTGGTTGGGGTCCTTTTATTTATTTATGAAGACTCGAAAAGCAGAAAAATCCTTGAAAAAGCCTCTGCGATGGAAAATCCCCCAGAAACAAAAATAGAAAAGGAAGTTGAAAGTGCAATCACTGATTTATTAATTGAAGGAATTTCTTACCTGATGAAGCATGACTGAAATAGTATCTGTTAGAAAAGCCGAAGACTACGAAAAGGGTCTTTCAAAAGCAATTGACAAAGTCTTAAGTGACCTAGGAGGTTTAAAAAGATTTGTAAAAAGCGGTGATAAGGTAGCATTAAAACCAAATCTATTAGTGTTTTCATCACCTTCTAAAGCAATAGTAACTCATCCCATATTTACATTTGAAGTTTTTAAAAAAATCATTGAAATAGGTGGGGAGCCCTTTGTTATAGATAGTCCTGGAAGTGGAATACCTTTCACTAAGAATTCACTTAAATCCCTATATAGATTGACAGGTTACTGGGAAATATTCAAAGATTACACAGATTACCTTAACACAGATACTTCCAAACAGACAGTTGAAATTGAAAATGGGCTTATTCTAAAAAGAGTCGATATACTAAAACCATTACTTGATGCAGATTTTATTATTAATCTTCCGAAAATGAAGACCCATACACTTACCTTTCTTTCAGGAGCAGTAAAAAATATGTATGGCGCGGTTCCCGGTATGGAAAAGACGAAATACCACTCAAGATTCAGGAATGTGCATGACTTTTCTAAAGTATTAATCGATGTTTGGAATGTCACAAAACCAGGTCTAACTTTAATGGACGGCATAGTTTCACTAGAAGGTGATGGCCCAGCTATGAGAGGGATTCCAAGAAAGACTCAAGTAATCCTGGGGTCAAAAGATCCTCTTTCCATGGATCTTGCAATATGTAAATTAATTGGATTGGCCTACAATGATATACCTTATTTGAAGGTCGCGATAGAAAATAATCTTTCTGATGGGACCTATAATATTGTTGGAGAAACCCCCGCAATAAATGATTTCATCTTGCCAAGGACTTATCATGGAAAGATCTCTATCGATCCAGTTTCATTGTACAATTATTTTGTATTCCCTATATTCTCAAAGTTCTTAGTTGAAAAACCAAAAGTCATGAAACAAAAATGCATAAGATGCGGGGTATGCGTCCGAAGCTGTCCGGAGAAGGCGATTACTATCGATAAAGTTTCAGCTATAATAGACTACAATAAATGTATTAAGTGTTATTGTTGCCACGAACAGTGCCCAGAAGGAGCAATTGATCTTAAAAGGATTAATCTATAGAAATTCTTTTAAGTATAAGTTTGAATTGTATTTTGGCGATAAAATGAAAGAAGAAGTTTTCTATGGAAGGGGTATGAAGAAAATAAAATCTGATTATCCAGAAGTTTATGAAGCTATTATAAAACTAAATGATGCTGTCTACACAGGAAAAGCTTTAGATTACAAAACTCAAAAACTAATTGCAATAGGAATTGCCGCATCAAGGTGCGATGAGAGTGCTACTGAAAGGCAAATGAGATCTGCTATGAAAGAATTAGGGGTGACACCTGATGAAATAGCTGATGTACTAAGAGTAGTACTACTCCTTTCAGGTATGCCTTCATTTACTAAAGGTATGAGAATCCTAGAAGAAATCGAAAAATAATTATTTTAATATTTTTATGTATAGACTGGGTTTTCATGTATCTATTGCTCAGGGATTTCTAAAAGTCTTTGATAATGCCAAGTTTGTAGGGGCAAATTGTTGTCAAATCTTCACGCATTCTCCTAGAAGTTGGACTTTTAATTTAATATCCGAAGATGTTGGTAAGCTTTTTAGAGAAAAGTATTCAAAGGAAGACATAAAACCAATAATTGTACATGACTCTTATCTTCCAAATTTAGCCTCTGAATCAAAAGAGATGCTTGATAAATCAATTGACTCTATTAAAAAAGAATTTATTTGTTGTAACCGAATGGGAATTGAATACTTAAATATACATCCAGGGTCGTACAAAAAAAATAAAAATGATGGTCTTAAGTTAGTTTCTAAATCACTTAATTCGATTAAGGAATATGTAGAAAACGTCACATTGCTTTTTGAGAATACTTCTGGTTGGGGTTCAAGCCTCGGTTCATCTTTTGAAGAACTAAAGGTTCTTCTAGAGTCAACTGATTTTAAATGCGGCGTTACTCTTGATACATGCCATCTTTTCGCCTCAGGTTATAACATCTCAAATGAAGAATCTTTAAGCCAGACTTTAAATCTTTTTGATAAAACAGTAGGTATTGAAAATCTAAAACTAATACATCTCAACGATTCAGTAGGAATGTTAGGTTCTAAGGTTGATCGTCACGAGCATATTGGTCTAGGAAATATAGGTATCAACGGATTTAGTGCAATTATAAATAATGAATATTTAAAAAAAATTCCGATGATAATGGAAACTCCAGTAAATGAAAAAAGAGGAGATAAAGAAAATATTAATTTTCTGAAGAGTATGATAAAGACTTGAGGTTCCTGTGTTTTGCTTTTTGTTCTTTGTGTTGTTTTTTCCATTCCTCTAAAGGAACTCCATACTTCCTTTCAATCTTTTCTCTGTGGATATTATTGAAAGTACAAAATGGTATTACCTTGCCACCTTGAACTGAATAATGAATTGCACATCTGTCAACTCTTTCAATATCAAAGTTGTATGGATCTTGGAAGTGCATACAACCTATCAACATTGTCTTATAACTGAAATCTGCAAGAGCATCTACTGTACCATCTTTTAGAACACTGATTAATAGTTTTGTTATGTCAAGATTTTTGGGCTTATTCTTTAGATTAATTATGCTTGGCAGCTCTTTTGTTATCCTTGCTATAGCAAGTGCTTTTGCGCCTTTTCCACCGTCAGCAAGCCTTTCAGATTCTTCAGTTAATAGATTCATAAATCTATCAACGTCAATAAAATGGGTTATTGGGATAATCTTTCCATCATTGTCAATAAATATATATGTAGCAACACCACAGTGCTCGTGACATGTGAATTTAACTTGAGGTGTTCCTCTCCAAGCTTCGACAAAGTTTGAGAATGGAACTACACTTGAAGCGGGATAAAAATCTTCAGCTAAAATCTGGCCATTAGTTTGTTCTTCAACAAGTTTTACGAAATCAGGAATTGTTATTCTCATTTTGTCAAGATCTTCCTTTTCAATTCTACCTGCAAAAGAGACTGGCTGGAAATTAATACCCCTAATAATATCAAGATTTTTAATGCCAAATCTAATAATATCCCCGACTTGCTCGTCATTTATTGTTTTAACTAAAGTTGGTACAAGTACGACACTTGATAGCCCCGCTTTTCTACAGTTATCAAGAGCTTGTAGTTTTGTTGGGAATGCATTATATCCTCTTGCAGCTATGTATGGTTTTTCAGTAACTCCATCAAACTGAAGATAGACTGTGTTTAGTCCTCTTTTTCTAAGTTCCTTAGCGTATTCAACGTCTTTAGCAATGTTGATACCGTTTGTTGCAATTTGAACTAATGTGAAACCAAGTTTCTTTGCATCTTCAATAATTTCTGGGAGGTCTTCCCTTACAGTAGGTTCCCCACCAGCAAATTGAACCACCATACAAGGAATGGGTTTTTCATCTCTTACGACCTTCATCATGTCAATTAATTCTTCCCTTGTAGGTTCAAGTACATATCCTGCTGTCTGAGCATTTGCAAAACATATTGGGCACTGCATATTGCATCTGTTAGTTACATCAATGTTACACAAAACAGTAGGAGTATAATGTTCACTACAAAGACCGCAATCATATGGACATCCTTTCTTAGACTCAGATTGAGGATTGTCTAACTTAGGTCCGTCCTCATGATGCTTTTTTGCTTTCATATACATGTTATAATCTGACCAATAAACATCTTGAAAATCACCGTGCTCTGGGCAATTCTTTTTTATGAGTACCTTGCCCCCTTCTTCAACAATATCTGCACCGATGACATTATAGCAAATGGGACAGATTGATCTAGTTTTATCAATCAATTGTGACATATAAACCACCGATAAAAGGTTGTTATTATTCAGGTAGACCTAACATTTATATAAAAGCTTTTGCATGATAATTCTTAGCTATTTCTCTATATTTCAAAAATAATATATTAGATAAAATTCATTAATTTTTAAAAAAAAGAAGTTTATTATTTCAAGAGAATTTTGATAAACTTCGGTTCTGTTCCCGCTATTGATTAAATTTATATACTAATAGTGGGTTTTAGTTAT